>JANNLM010000040.1:0-32191 GCA_031396825.1 Gammaproteobacteria bacterium
GCGGCGGCGAGCGTCACCGGCGGCGCGGCGACCGGGCGTGGCGGCGGCGCGGGCGCGGCAGCGACGGGTTGCGCCGCGGGTGGCGCGGCGCGGCCGGTCACGTAGGCGTAGGCCTGCGCCGCGGGAATCTCGGCGACAAACGCGGGGCTGGGAACCTTCAGCACCGCACTGGAACGGATCTTGTCAGGGGAGCCGTCGAAGGCCTGCGGGTTGGCGCGATACAGGGCCCAGGCCATCTGCGCGGTGGTGGTGGCACGGTTCGCGTTGACCTTGGTCGCAACCGCCCACAGCGTTTCGTTGCCGACCGGACCGTAACTGTCCTGCGCGTGCGCGCTGCCGAGTGAGCCGAGCAGAAACCCGAGCGCCACCAGAACGCGCAGACGAAACCCCCGCACCGAGCCCCCGGTTGAAATTAGTTACGGATTCATCATATCGGTAATCGGCCCACCCAGACCGCCCCGCCGTTCACTAACTCTTTAACACTTGCCGCTAACTTGCGTAGCGGCAAGGGAAAACCTCGTTACACGCGCTCCAGCACCGTCGCCACGCCCTGCCCCATGCCGATGCACATCGTCGCCAGGCCGAACTGCGCGTTCTTCTTCACCATCGTGTGCGCCAGCGAGCCGGTGATGCGCGCGCCCGAGCAGCCCAGCGGATGACCCAGCGCGATGGCGCCGCCCTTGATGTTGATGCGGTCCTGGCGGTCGAGGATCTTCATCTCGGTCATCACCGCCAGCGACTGCGCGGCGAAGGCCTCGTTCAGCTCGAACTGCTCGATGTCCTTGAGCTCCAGGCCGGCGCGTTTGAGCGCCTTCTGGCTCGCGGGCACCGGGCCGCGGCCCATGGTTGCAGGATCGCAGCCAGCGCTCGCCATCGCCTTGATCTTCACCATCGGCTTGAGGCCGAGCGCCTTGGCCTTGTCGGCCGACATCACCAGCGTCGCGGCCGCACCGTCGGACAGCGCCGAGCTGTTGCCGGCCGTGACCGAGCCCTTCGGGTTGAACGCCGGCCGCAGCGCGCCCAGCCCTTCCAGGCTGGCGTCGGCGCGCGCGACCTCGTCAAAGTCCACCAGGATCGGCAGGCCGTCGGCGTCGTGCCCTTCGAGCGGGACCATTTCGTCCTTGAAGTCGCCGTTCTTCTGCGCCGCGATCGCGCGCTGGTGCGACTGCAACGCGAACTCATCCTGCGCTTTGCGCGAAATGTTGAACATGGTGGCGAGCATCTCGGCAGTCAGGCCCATCATGCCGCTGGCCTTGGCCGCCACCAGCGAGATCGCCGGATTCGGGTCGATGTTGTAGTCCATCGGCACGTGGCCCATGTGCTCGACGCCGCCGCAGACATAGAGGTCGCCGATGCCGGACTGGATCGCACTGACCGCGGCGTGGATGGCCGTCATGGAACTTCCGCACAGGCGGTTGACGGTCTGGCCGGCCACGCCGATCGGCAGTCCCGCCTGCAGCAGCGCCATGCGGGCGATGTTGAAGCCCTGCTCCTTGGTCTGCTGCACGCAGCCCCAGATCACGTCCTCGATTTCGCCAGGCTTCACCGCCGGATTGCGCTTCATCAGCGCGCGGATCAGGTGGGCCGAGAGGTCCTCGGCGCGCACGTTGCGGAAGGCGCCGGCCCTGCTGCGGCCCATCGGCGTGCGCACGGCATCCACAATCACGACATCGGTCATGGCTCTTGCTCCGCTCACTTCGCGTAATACGTCTGGTTGCTCGCCGCCATCTCTTTCATCCTGGCCGTCGGCTCGTACAGCTTGCCGAGCGCGGCGTACTTTGCCGCCTTCTCGACCACCACCTTCAACCCCAGCGTGTCGGCGTACTTCAGCGCGCCGCCGCGGAACGGCGGGAAGCCGATGCCCAGGATCAGGCCCATGTCGGCCTCGGGCACCGACTCGACGATGCCTTCCTCCAGGCAGCGCGCGGTCTCGATGATCATCGGCAGCATCAGGCGATCGACGACTTCCTCGTCCGCCATGTCCTTGGGCCCGCCCGGCTGCACCGACTTGATCAGCTCGTAGCTTTGCGGGTCGGGCTTCTTGACCGGCTTGCCCTTCGGGTCGGTCTCATATTTATAGAAGCCGACGCCGTTCTTCTGGCCGAAGCGCTTGTTCTCGTACATCACGTCGAGCGCGGTGCGGAAAGTCTTGCCCATGCGGTCCGGGTAACCCTCGGCCAGCACGTCGCCGACGTGGTGGCTGGTGTCCATGCCAACCACGTCCTGCAGGTAGGCCGGGCCCATCGGCCAGCCGAACTCCTCCATGACCTTGTCGACCTTCACGAAGTCCGCGCCGTCGCGCAGCGCAGCCATGAAGCCGCCGAAGTACGGGAACAACACGCGGTTGACCAGGAAGCCCGGGCAGTTCTTCACCACGATCGGCGTCTTGCCCATGGCGCTGGCGTAGGCGGCGACGGTGGCGATCGCCTCCTTCGAGGTGTGCTTGCCCCAGATGACCTCGACCAGCGGCATCTTGTGCACCGGGTTGAAGAAGTGCATGCCGAGGAAATTTTCCTTGCGCTCCATCGCCTCGGACAGCAGGTCGATCGAGATCGACGAGGTGTTGCTGGCGATGATGCAGTCCTTGCGCACCAGCTTCTCGACTTCGGCCAGCACCGCCTTCTTCACCTTCGGATTCTCGACCACGGCCTCGACGATGATGTCGACGGCCGCGAAATCGCCGTAGTTCAGCGTCGCGCGGATCTTGCTGAGCACGTCGCCCGCTTTCTCCGGCTTCATCTTGCCGCGCTCGACCTGCTTGGAGAGCAGCTTGTTCGCCTCGCTCATGCCGAGCGCCAGCTGTTCGTCCTTGATGTCCTTCATGATGATCGGCGTGCCGCGCGAGGCCGACTGGTAGGCGATGCCGCCGCCCATGATGCCGGCGCCCAGCACCGCCGCCTGCTTCACCGGCTTGGCGATCTTCTGCGCCTGCTTGGCCTTCTTCTTGAGGAACTGGTCGTTGAGGAACAGGCCGATCAGCGCGTCAGCCACCGTGGTCTTGGCGAGCTTGGCGAAGGCCTGGCCTTCGATCTTCAGCGCGTCGTCGCGCGATTTCGATGCGGCTTTCTGCATCGCCTTCACCGCCTCGACCGGGGCCGGGTAGGCCTTGCCGGCCTTGCCGGCGATGAAGCCCTTGGCGGTCTCGAAGGTCATCATCGCTTCCATCGGGCCCAGCTTGAGCGGTCCGGTCTTCTGCGCGCGGCGCGCCTTCCAGTCGGCCTTGCCGTCCATGGCGAGCTGCAGCATGCGCATGGCCGCTTCGCGCAGCTTGTCCGGCGCGACCACTGCGTCCACCGCGTGGTCCTTGAGCGCCTTGTCAGCCTTGACGTTCTCGCCGCCGGCGATCCACTCGATGGCGTTGTCGGCGCCAATCAGCCGCGGCAAGCGCACCGTGCCGCCGAAGCCCGGAATGATGCCCAGCTTGACCTCAGGCTGGCCGACCTGGGCGGTCGCCGCCATCACGCGGTAGTCGGTGGACAGCGCCATTTCCATGCCGCCGCCGAGCGCGAAGCCGTTGATGGCGGTGACGCTGGGGAACGGCAGGTCCTCGATGGCGCTGAACACCTGGTTGGCCTCGAACGACCACTTGGCGATGTCCTCTTCCGACGACGTGAAGTTCTTGCCGAACTCGGTGATGTCGGCGCCGACGATGAACACGTCCTTGGCGCTGGTCACCAGCAGGCCCTTGATGGCGCCGCCCTTCCTCAGCGCCTCCCCGGCATCGCGCAGCTCGCTTACGGTGCGCGAATCGAACTTGTTGATGGTGTCGCCCGATCGGTCGAAGCAGAGCTCGGCGATGTCGCCGGGCAGCTTGGTGACGCGGATGGATTGCCCTTGAAACATGGGTAGTTACCTTCGGTTCTTGAAGAAGAATCTCGGAGCGCGCCGCGGCGCCAGCCGGCACGCGAAAGGGCCGCCATCATAGCCGCGCGTGTTGCGGTGCGTAAGACCGTCCAATTTGGGAAGCGGGGAAGGTCTTTTGACACTCCCCAAATTGGGCGCCTACACTGCCCGGCGGTCAAAATTTGCTCTGCTTCGAAGTGTTCACGGGGGAAACCAATTCATGGCCAAGAAGCGCAAGAAATCCCGCAGCAAGGTGAAGCGGGCGCAGTCCGCCCGTTCGCGCGTGCGCAGCGTCGCCCGTCGCGCCAAGTCTTCGCTCCGCAAGGTGCGTGCGAAGGCGCGCAGCGTCTCGAAGCGCGTCAAGCGCGAGGCTGCGTCCGCCCGCAAAAAGGTGGTCCGGCGCGTCGCCAAGGCCAAGTCCGACGTGATGTCGCGCGCCGCGATGGCCACGTCCCGCGTCAAGTCGATGATGCCGGCGAGCCTGATGCCGTCGGCGTCGCCCTCGCCGATGCCGCCGCCGGAGCCGGCTCCGGCGCCGATGGCGCCAGCCAGCCAGCCGAGTAGCTTCTCCAGCGGCAACTACTGACCGCAGCGACCGAAAGCCCGCCGGCCTGCCGGCGGGCTTTTTGTTTGCTGCTACCTTAAGCCCGTGTCCCTCTCCCTCGAACAAGGCACCGCGCTGTGCCGCTTGCTGGCCGACGCCACCCGCCTGCGCCTGCTGTTGCTGCTCGAGGAGCACGAGTTGACCGTGGCCGAGCTCACCCAGGTCACGCGCCTGGCGCAGAGCCGCGTGTCCACGCACCTGTCGCGCCTGCAACGCGCCGGGCTCGTGCGCCAGCGCCGCGCCGGCTCCGCGGCCTACTACTCGGCGACCGACGCGGCGCGCGAAGGCGTCGCCGGCGGCCTGTGGGACCTGTTGCGCTCGCAGATCACCGACGCGCAGGCCCGCGTCGACCGCGAGCGCGCGGCTGAAGTGATCCACGAGCGCCGCCGCTCACAGACCTGGGCCGAGTCCGTCGCCGGCCGCATGGAACGGCAATATTCCCCGGGCCGCACCTGGGAAGCCACGGCGCGCGCGCTGATCGGCCTGCAGGACCTCGGCGACGTGCTCGACATCGCCTGCGGCGACGGCGTGCTGTGCGAACTGATGACGCAGGCCCGCTCGGTCACCGGCGTGGACATCAGCCCGACGCTGATCGCGGCCGCGCGCGAACGCCTCAAGGGCGACGCGCACGTGACCCTGATCGAGGCCGACATGCACGCGCTGCCGCTCGAACCGGGCCGCTTCGACCACGTGTTCCTGATGCACGCGCTGGCCTACACCCAGCGCCCGCAGGACGCGATCCGCGAGGCGGCGCGCGTGCTGCGCCCGGGCGGGCGCCTGGTGGTGTCGTCGCTCAACGCGCACACGCACAAGGCCACGATGCAGTCCTACGACCACGTCAACCTCGGCATCGCGCCGGCGGCGCTGCGCAAGCTGCTCGAGCAGGCCGGTTTGAACGTGGAATCATGCCGCGTGACCTCGCGCGAGGAGCGGCCGCCCTACTTCGAGGTCATCACCGCGCTGGCGCGGCGCGCCTAGCCCGCGGGCGTTTCAGCCGAGCGCCGCTTCGACGGCGTCGGTGATTTCCTTCGCCAGCGGCGAGACCTTCGACGGCCAGCCGCCCAGCAGCTCGCCATCGGCGCCGACCAGGAACTTGTGGAAGTTCCAGCGTGGCAGCTGGTCCTCGCCCAGCGCCTGCGCCACCGACTGGTAGAACGGATGGCGCGTGGCCGCACCGGTAATGCCGGCCTTCGCGGTGAGCGGAAAGGTCACGCCGTAGTTCTTCTGGCAGAACGCGCCGATCTGCGGCGCCGCGCCGGGCTCCTGCGCGCCGAAGTCGTTGCACGGCACGCCGAGCACCACCAGCCCGCGCTCGCGGTAGCGCTCCCACAACTGCTGCAACTCGGCGTACTGCGGCGTGTAGCCGCACTCCGACGCGGTGTTGACCACCAGCGTCGGCTTGCCGAAGCCGGCCGGCCCGGTCAGGCGGCCGCCGCCGAGCTGGTCGAATCCGAGGTTGATCATGGCGGTGCTCCGTCAGGCGGGCGCGAGGTCCGCCGCCCACACCAGCTTGTCGCCGGCCTTCTTGCCGATCGCGGCGAGGCGCTCGCGATGCGCCGCCAGCTCGGCCTCGCTCGCGCGCTGCACCACCAGCGGTCCGGACTCCTCGGCCAGCTCGAGGCCCGCGCGCGCCGCCGGCCCGGACGGCTCCGCGCGCTCGAGCACCAGGGTGGACTGGCCGCCGGTCATGGCGAGGTACACGTCGGCGAGCAGGCGCGCGTCGAGCCGCGCGCCGTGCAGGTCGCGGCCGGAATTGTCGATGCTGTAGCGCTTGCACAGCGCATCCAGGCTGTTCTTCTGGCCCGGATGCAGCTTCTTGGCCAGCTGCCAGGTGTCGGTGACGCGGCAGACCTGCTCGATGCGTTCGGTCATGCCGGCACGCGACAGCTCGGCATTGAGGAAGCCGACGTCGAACTCGGCGTTGTGGATGATCAGCTCGGCGCCGCGCAGGTACTCGAGCAGGTTGGCGGCGATCTCGGTGAAGCGCGGCTTCTCCAGCAGGAACTCGCGCGTGATGCCGTGCACCGCCAGCGCGCCGGCGTCGATCTCGCGCTCCGGGTTCAGGTAATGGTGGAACTCGTTGGCCGACACGCGCCGGCTGACGATCTCGATGCAGCCGACCTCGATGATGCGATGGCCCTGCGCCAGCTCGAGGCCGGTGGTTTCGGTGTCGAGGACGATCTGCCGCTCACTCATCGGTGCCGGTTCCCTTGCGCGTGAGCAGTTCGTCGATGGCCTCGTTGGCGAGCTGGTCGGCGCGCTCGTTGCCCGGATCGCCGCTGTGCCCCTTGACCCAGCGCAGCTCGACCTCGTGGCGCTCGCGCGCGGCGTCGAGCCGCTGCCAGAGCTCCTGGTTCTTCACCGGCTTTTTGTCCGCCGTCTTCCAGCCGCGCTTGCGCCACTGCGGCAGCCACGTGGTCAGGCCGTCCTTCACGTAGGTCGAATCGGTGTGCAGCGTCACCGTGCAGCGCTGGCGCAGCGATTCGAGCGCCTGGATCGCGGCCATCAGCTCCATCTGGTTGTTGGTGGTCGCCAGCGCGCCGCCCTTGAGGCACTTCTCGTGGCCGTTCCAGCGCAGCACCGCGCCCCAGCCGCCCGGCCCCGGATTGCCGCGGCAGGCGCCGTCGGTGTAGACCACGATCGGCTTCACGGCGCGCGCGTGTGCGCGCCGGGCACGGTCACGCCGCCGAGCAGCGGGCGCACCGCCGCGCGCTGCGCGCGGCCGACCAGCGTCACCGGGATCACGCGCTTCTTCGCCACCACCAGGTAGCAGTCCGCCCAGCCGCGGAACCAGCGCGCCAGGCCGCCGGTCTCGTCGGAGAACGGCCGCGTCCACGGGAAGCCGACGCCGTAGCGCCGCGCCTCGCAGACCTCGAAGTCCAGCAGCTCGAGCCAGTCGCCGAGCCGCCCGAGGCTGATGAAGCTCGCGCCCGGCGGGAATGCGCGGTAGCGCAGCCCCAGCCACTGGCGCCAGGCCCAGAAGCTCCACGGGCTGAAGCCCAGCAGCACCAGCCGGCCGCGGTCGCTGAGCACGCGGTTGGCCTCGCGCAGCACCGGGTACGGCGAGCGCGAGAACTCCAGGCAGTGCGGCAGCAGCACGGCGTCGACGCTCTTGTCCGGCACCGGCAGGCGCTCGGGCTCGGTCAGCGCGCTGGCGCCGGACTCCGGCACCGTGCCGAGCACGGCCCGATGCAGCATCTCGCTCGACGCCAGCAGGCTGTCGCCGCGCCCCCAGCTGCCGATCTGCAGCACGTGGCGCCCGAACAGGTCGGGCAGCACGCGCTTGAGCTCGCGCTCCTCCAGCGCCAGCAGCTTGCGGCCGCGCGGCGAGCGCAGCCACAACTCCAGCGTGTGGCGGTTGAGCGGCGCGCCGCCGCGACGCGCGAATTTCACTCGAAAACACTCGGACCCATGGCTGGGAGCATGATAACCGCATGAGCGAGCTCACGATCAGCCCGATTGCGGCGTTCACCGACAATTATTTCTGGCTGCTCGAACGTGACGGCCTGGCCGTGGTGGTGGATCCCGGCGACGCTGCGGTGGTCGAGCGCGCGCTCGCCGCGCGCGGCCTGCGTCTCGCCGCGATCCTGGTCACCCATCACCATTTCGACCACATCGGCGGGCTGCCGGCGCTCACCGCGCGCCACGCGGTCCCGGTCTACGGGCCGGCGGCGGAAGCCGCGCAGATCCAGGGCCTCACCCGGCAGGTGCGCGAGGGCGATCGCGTCGACGCGCTGGGCGTCGGCTTCGAAGTCTGGGAAGTGCCCGGCCACACGCTCGGCCACGTGGCCTACGTCGCGGACGCCCCTTCCAACCGCTTCGTGCTGTGCGGCGACACGCTGTTCTCGGCCGGCTGCGGCCGCCTGTTCGAGGGCACCGCCGCGCAGTTGCACCGGTCGCTGTCGCGCCTGGCCGCGCTGCCGGCGCAGACCCGCGTGTACTGCACGCACGAATACACGCTCGCCAACCTGGCCTTCGCGGCCGCGGTCGAGCCGCAGCGCGCGGAGGTGCGGCAGGAGATCGCCCGCGTGCGTGCCCTGCGCGGCCGCGGGCAACCGTCGCTGCCCTCGACCATCGGCAACGAGCTGCGCATCAACCCCTTCCTGCGGGTCGCCGATCCGGCGCTCGCCAGCGCCGTCCGGCGCCAGGCCGCCGGCACGCTGCTGACCGGCGATTTGGACGTATTTACCGCCCTGCGGCGCTGGAAAGACGGCTTTCGCGCCCCGCCGGAACCGTCGGCGTAAGGCGTATTTCCTATATGACACCGTAGTCAGGTCGACCATAGAATAGGCCCCACACGGGGACCTGGCCGTTCGTTCGGCCTACATTCATGTCGAGACACCTGCTGGCGGCCGGCTGCATTGCACTGATTCCCGCGCTCGGGCTGGCCGCCTCGCCACCTGCCGTATCGGATGAGCTGCCGGCGCTGAAGGCCGAGACCATCGACCTGACGCGCGAACTGCAGTCGCTCGAGCGCGCCCGGCAGTTCCCCGACGCCACGCTGACCTCCCTGTACGTCAACGTCCGGGCCAGCGGCTTCCTGCTCGAGTCCGTTTCGGTCCGCATCACCGGCAACTGGCGCCACGACTACGCCGGCTCCGAAGCGCTGGCCCTGCTGCGCGACGGCGGCTGGCACCGCCTGGCGCGGCTGCGCCTGGAGCCCGGCAGCTACCGGCTGATCGCGAACTTCAAGGGTCGCCTGGTGGATGCCAGGCCCGGCGAGCCGCCGGTCGAAGGCCAGGTGGAGACGGCGTTCGAGAAGGGCGCCCACGGGCTCGACCTGGTGCTGCCGATCGTGCGCGACGAACTGCGCCGCAACCGCGACGTCTGGATGCTGCCGTCCGAAACGGTCGCCGCGCCGGCCGCCGACGCGCTCGGCGGCATGGGGGACCCGCGCTTCCGCAACGCGCTGTTCCTCAAGAACGACGGGCGCTACCTGTCGGCGCTGGTCGAGCTCGACGAGATTGCGCGCACGGCGCCGAAGGCGGAGGCGCTGCCTGGCGCGTTCCACCTGCTGGTGGCCGAGTGTTACCTCGGCTTCGGCATGGACGCGCGCGCCGCCGCGCGTTACCAGCAGATCGCCGCCGGCGCGCACGACGCGCTGACGCTGTCCCGCGCGCGCCTGCAGCTGGCCCGGTTCGAATACCAGCACGGCCGCGCCGGGGAAGCGCTGCAGCGACTCGCGGCCGTGCGCCAGGACCTGCCCGCCGCGCTGCGTGAAGACTGGCGCCTGCTGATCACCAACACCCTGCTGGCGCTCGGGCGCCATGCCGAGGCGGTGAAGCTGCTCGAGCAGGAAGGCCTGGAGCGCGTGACTCCCGTGCTGCGCTACAACCTGGCCGTGGCGCTGGTCCGCGACGGCAAGGTCGCGCAGGGCCGCCAGCAACTCGAAGAGATCGGGCGCATGGACGCCCCCACGCTCGATCAGCAGGTGCTGCGCGACAAGGCCAACCTCACGCTCGGGTACCAGTATCTGCAGGAGCAGGACGGCGCGCGCGCCCGCGCGACCTTCACGCGCGTCCGCGCCAGCGGGCCGTTCGCCAACCGCGCCCTGCTCGGGCTCGGCTGGGCCGAGATCGCGCAGGCGGCCTCGCCAAGCGAGGCCGCGGCCGCCACCCCGGGCACGTCCCCGACGAGCGAGCAGGACGCGCTGCGCCGCGCGCTGGCGACCTGGACGGAGCTGGCCAAACGCGATGCGATGGACCCGGCCGTGCAGGAAGGCCTGCTCGCGATTCCCTGGGCGCTCGACCGCCTGCAGGCCTACGAGGACTCGCTGGCCCGCTACCTCGATGCGATCACGGCGCTCGAAACCGCACGCGGCCGCATGGACGTGGCGATGCAGTCGATCCGCCGCGGCCGCATGGTCAAGACCATCGTCAGCCATCCCCCGGGCGCCGAGCGCGGCTGGACCTGGCGCCTGGGCGACCTGCCCGACTTGCCGGAGACGTTCTTCCTGCAAAGCGTGCTCGCCGAGCACCGCTACCAGGAGGCGCTCAAGCGCTACCGCGACGCCCGGTTGCTCACCCGGCACCTCGAGGACACCGCCAAGCGCGCCGCGGCGCTCGGCGGCGCCGACCCGCTGCGCCAGCGCATGGACGCGCTGCGCCCGCACGCCGAGGCCATCGCCGCGGCCCAGGACGCGCTGCTCGAGACCCTGTCGACGCGCGAGCTGCAAGGCCAGCGCAGCACCATCGAGAAGTACCTGACCGAAGCGCGCTTCGCGGTCGCGCGCATCTACGACCGCCAGGCGCAGCAGGCCGCGCCATGACGCGCCGCGCGTTCGTCCTCCTGCCGGTGGCCTTGCTCGCCGCCAGCGCCGTCGGCGCGGCCGAGCCGGTGGCGCCAAACGCCGAGCTGGCGGTGCAGCACTACGAAAAACTGCTCGAGCTGCCGCAGGATGCGGCCGCGCGCGCCGAGACCCTGCGCCGGCTGGCCGACCTGCAGCTGCAGATCGACGAGCAGGGCGGCGGCACGCTGGCACAGAGCGAGGCGCGCCAGCGCCGGTCGATCGAGCTGTACAACGCCGTGCTGACCGGGCACCCCACCGCGCCGAACAACGACCGCGTGCTCTACCAGCTCGCCCGCGCGCACCAGAACGTCGCCGAGCCCGGCAAGGCCGAGGCCGCGCTGCAGCGCCTGATCCGCGAGTTCCCGCAGTCGCAGTACGTGGACGACGCCCATTTCCGCCGTGGCGAGCTGCTGTTCAAGATCGGCCAGTTCGACGAAGCCGCCGTCGAGTACCGCCACGTGCTGGACCTCGGCGAAGCGACGCCGTTCTTCCACCCGGCGCAGTACAAGTACGGCTGGGCGCAGTACCGCCAGTCCAATTACGAGCCGGCGCTCGACGTGTTCATGGCGGTGCTCAGCCGCGAGCTGCCGCCGGGCGAGCAGTCCGATCCGCAGGCCGCGCTCGACGGCGTGCGCGCCGGCAAGAAGGACCTCGCACTCGACGCGCTGCGCGTGGTCAGCCTGTCGTTCGCTCAGCTCGGCGGCGGCGACGCCGCGCGGAAATATTTCGCCGCGCGCAGCGAGCCGCCCTACGCAGCCCTGCTCTACGCCAACCTCGGCGCGCACCTGCTGGAGAAGCGGCGCTACACCGATGCGGCGCGCGCCTACGGCGTGTTCATCGACGGCCACCCGCGGCACGCGCTGGCGCCGGTGTTCCAGGCGCGCGCGATCGCGGCGCTGAACCAGGGCGGTTTCGTCGACCAGGTGGTCGAGGAGAAGGAGCGCTTTGCCGAGCGCTTCGATCCGGCCTCGGACTACTGGCAGGGCGCCGCCCCGGCGCCGGAAGTGCTCAAGGACTTGCGCTCGCACCAGGAAGACCTGGCGCGCCATTACCAGGCCCGCGGCCAGAAGACCAAGCCGTTCGACGCCGCCCGGGCGCGTGGCGACTTCCTCGCGGCGACGCGCTGGTACCAGCGCCTGCTGGCGCAATCGCCGCAGGACCCGAAGGCGCCGGAGTTCCGCTTCCTGATCGCCGAGGCGCTGCTCGACGCCGGCGACGCGCTGGCCGCCGCCGCGGAGTTCAACCGCGTCGTGGCGGAGTACCCCGCCTACGACAAGGCGCCGGAAGCGGCCTACGCCGCCCTGCTCGCCCACCAGCGGCACGCCAGCGAAGTGCCCGAGGCGCAGCGCGACGACGCGCAGCGCCAGTCGGTCGCCGCGGCCTTGCAGCTCGCCGAGCGTTTCCCGCGGCACGACAAGGCCCACGCCGCGCTGACCCGCGCCGCCGAGGACCTCTACCAGCTCAAGGACTGGGACGGCGCGATCAGCACGGCCGCGCGCGTGCTGCAGGCCGGGCCGGCCGTGCCGGACGAACTGCGCCGCACGGCGCTGGGCGTCACCGCCGACACGCATTACAGCCAGCAGCGCTTCGCCGACGCCGAGTCGGCCTATCTCGACCTGCTGGCGCTGCTGCCGCAGCCGTCGGAGCAGCGCACGGCCGCGATCGAGCACGCCGCCGAGGCGATCTACAAGCAGGCCGAGGCCGCGCGCGGTGCGGGTGACACGATCGCGGCGGCGGACGCGTTCCTGCGCATCGGCCAGCGCGTGCCGGCCTCGCGCATCCGCGCCGCCGCCGACTACGACGCCGGCGCCATGCTGATCGCGGCCCAGCAGTGGGGTCGCGCCGCCAACGTGCTCGAGGCGTTCCGCGCCACGCACGCCACCAGCGGCCTGCTGCCCGACGTCGACAAGAAACTGGCCGTGGTCTACCAGAATGACGGCCGGCCCACGGCCGCCGCGGCGGTGCTCGATCGCATCAAGGCGCGCCGCACCGAGACCGCCGACGTGCGGCTCGAAGCCGCCTGGCTCGAGGTCTCGCTGCTCGACCAGGCGCGCGACCCGAAGGCCTGGCCGGCCTACGTGGCCTACGTCAAGCATTACCCGCAGCCGCTCGACCGCGCCATGGAGGCGCGCCAGAAGCTGGCCGACTACGCCGCCACGCGCAAGGATGCGGCGCGACGCGAGCACTGGCTGCGCGAGATCGTCGCCGCCGACGCCGGCGCCGGCGAGGCGCGCACGCCGCGCAGCCGCCAGCTCGCCGCGCAGGCCGCGCTGGAGTTTGCCCGCGCCGAAGCGCAGAAGGCCGCCAGGCTCACGCTGAAGCTGCCGCTGGCGCAAAGCGTCAAGCTGAAGAAGGCGGCGGTCGAGCGCGCCATCGCGCAGTTGACCCAGGCCAGCGACTACAACGTCGCCGAGGTCACCACGGCGGCGACCTACGAGCTCGGCCTGCTGTACCAGGATTTCGCCAGGGCGCTGATGACCTCGGAACGCCCGCGCCGCCAGTCGGCGCTCGAGCGCGAGCAGTACGACGTGCTGCTCGAGGAGCAGGCCTTCCCGCTGGAGGAACAGGCCATCCGCTGGCACGACACCAACCTGCAGCGCGTCGCCCAGGGCGTCTGCACCGAGTGGATCGCTCGCAGCCTGCGGCAACTGGTGCAGATCGCACCGGGCAAGTACAGCAAGCACGAACAGACCGCGGGAGCCTGCACCGTGGCGCCCGCACCTGCGGCGACGCCTGACCTGCGGCCGGCCGCAAAACAGGCTTCGGAGGCGCAATCATGAGGCACGCACTACACGCACTAAATGCCCTGGCACTGGCGGCGCTGCTGGCGTTGCCGCTCGCCGCCCGGGCGCAGGACGAAATGCCGGCGCTGCCGGACGAACAGCCTGCGGTCGCCACCGACGCCGAGGACGCCGACCGTCCGGTCAAGCCGGGCGCGGTGCAGAAGGCCCGCACCGGCACCACCGTCATCGGCGAGCAGGAAGCGCCGATCGGCCTTTACATCATGCCGTGGCGCCAGTCGCAGTCGCAGGCCGGGCTCGACCGCCCGGCACGCCTGCTCGACGAAGCGCTGCTCCCGCTCGACCTGGACGTGCTCAAGCGCCAGGTCGAGTACCACCGCGTGCTGTCGGCGCATCTCCAGAAAAACGGCCGCGCCACGCCGTGAGCGCGCGCTTTCACACCGTGACCGAGGACTACCCATGTCGTTTCTGAATCCCGTTGTTCATTTCTTCCAGGCCGGCGGCATCTTCATGTACCCGATCGCGCTGCTGCTGCTGCTCGGCGCCGCCATCGCCATCGAGCGTCTGCGCTTCCTGTCGCGCTCCAACCGCGAGAACCGCGCGCTGTGGGCGACCATGGTGCCGCTGATGAACCAGGGCGACTACGCCGGCGCCGAGAAGCTGGCGCAGGAATCGCCGAGCGCGATGGGCAAGGTCATCGCCTACGCCTTCGCGCATTCGCGCAGCAGCCGCCAGCGTGCCGTCGTGGAAATGGCGATCGAGGAGTCGCTGATGGAAGTGACCTCGCTGCTCGAGAAGCGCACCCACTACCTCGCCGTGTTCGCCAACGTCGCCACCCTGATCGGCCTGCTCGGCACCATCAGCGGCCTGATCCAGGCCTTCGCCGCGATCGCCAGCCTGAACCTGGCGGAGAAGACCGACGTGCTGTCGGCCAGCATCGCCGAGGCGCTCAACTGCACGGCGTTCGGCCTGGTCACGGCCGTACCGCTGCTGCTGATCCATTCCTGGCTGACCACGCGCACCGGCGAGATGGTCGACAGCGTCGAGATGGCCAGCGTCAAGTTCCTCAACAGCCTGAAGCTCGACCCGGTGGCGGCCTAGCGCCGACGGAGCCGAACCATGCGTTCCTCACGGCGGGCCCTGCGGGAGCTCGAGCGCAACGAGCTGTCCGGCAAGGGCGAGCTGCCGATCAACCTGGTGCCGATGATCGACGTCATGACCGTGCTGGTCCTGTACCTGCTGGTCGGCACGATCTTCCGCCAGTTCACCGTGCTGCAGCTGAACCTGCCCGGCCCCAGCCAGGCGGTGCCGGCCGAGGAGCGGCCGCCGCTCGACCTCAAGGTCGTGCTGCGCGCGCAACGCCTCGAGGTACACGACCGCAACGGCACCGTGCGCGTGCTCGACAACCTGCTGGACGGCCGGCCTGAGGCCGGCCGCGGTTCCGGCTACGACACCGCCGGCCTCGGCACGCTGCTGGCCGAGGTCAAGCGGCTCAATCCCCACGAGGAAACCGTGACGCTGCTGCTGGAGCCGGACATCAAGTACGACGCGCTGGTGCAGGTGATGGACGCCGTGCGCGTGTTCCCCGCCGGCAGCGCCGAGTTGACCCAGGGCACGCCGATGTTTCCATCCGTCGCCATCGGCGATGCGCCGAGGCTCGCCGGCGCGCCAGCCGTGGCCGCCCTGCAGCAGGAGGCCGCGCCGTGAAGATGTCGAAACGCGCGCTGCGCAAGATCCGCCGCGCCAGGAAGGGCTCGATCGTCGCCTCGATCAACCTGGTGTCGATGATCGACATCTTCACCATCCTGATCATCTACCTGCTGGTCAACACCGCTGCCGTGCAGATCGTCGGCGCCGAGCAGGTGGACCTGCCCAGCTCCGTCGCGGTCGAGCCGCCGCGCGAGAACGTCTCGGTGATCCTGACCAGGGACGACGTGCTGGTGGACGGCAAGGCGGTCATGAAGGTCGCCGACATCCGCGAGAACGGCCCGGCCGTGATCCCGCTGCTCAGGCAGAGCCTGCTCGAGGCGGCGCCGCTGGCCGCGTCGCAGCGGGGTGGCGACGACGAGGGCGGCGAGGTCAACATCCTGGCCGACAAGTCGGTGCCCTATTCGCTGCTCAAGAAGATCATGACGACCTGCGCCGACGCGCAGTTCGCCAAGATCTCGCTCGGCGTGAACCCGGGCTCGGGCAAGCCATGAGCGCCTACGCCCTCAGCCCCGCCTTCGGCACGCTTTCGGACGACAGCGACCGCCGCTTCCGGCGCCTGCTGCTGCTGTTCGCCCTGCCCGCGCTGCTGGCCGGGGTGCTGATCCCGCTGGTGGACCTGCCGAGCCTGATCAAGCAGGTGGTCACGCCGCAGCGCTACGCCAAGCTGCTGCAGCAGGCCGCGGTCGAGAAACCCAAGGAAGAGCCGAAGCCGAAGGTCGAGAAGCCGCAGCTGACACAGGAACAGAAGGTCGAGAAAGCGCGCCAGCGCGCCCAGAAGCAGCTGCGGGCGCTGGACACGCTGGCCAACTTGCGCGACGTCGCCATGCCGACGGTCAGCGCGCCGCTGCAGGGCAACGTCATCACCAGCACCAGCAGCACCAACACCTTCGCGGCCAGCGCGACCAAGGATTCGGGCGGCATCGGCGAGATCGGCATCGTCGACCGCGGCGCCAGCACCACCGGGCTGGGCGACCGCACCACGACCGCGGTGCGCAGCACCATCGCCGGCGGCAAGACCGGCGGGGCGCCCAAGCTGCGCCGCACCGAGGAAGAGATCCAGCTGGTGTTCGACCGCAGCAAGGGCGCCCTGTACACGATCTACCTGCGCGAGCTGCGGGTGAACCCGGACGCCCACGGCAAGCTGGTGGTGCGCCTGGTCATCGCGCCTTCGGGGGCGGTCAAGGCGGTCAGCCTGGTCTCCAGCGAGTTCGCCAGCGACGAGTTCGGCAGCAAGATCCTGGCCCGCGTCAAGCTGATGGATTTCGGCCCCAAGGACGTGGGTGATTTCACAATGGACTATCCCATCGTATTCTTCCCCCAGAACTAACCAAGGCGGGGGCATCCCATGGGCTTTCTGGCAGGCAAGAGGGCGTTGATCACCGGCGTGGCGAGCGAGCGGTCCATCGCCACCGGCATCACCGAAGCGTTCCATCGCGAAGGCGCCACCCTGGCCTTCACCTACCAGGGCGAGAAGCTCAAGTCGCGGGTCGAGGCTCTCGCCAGCGAGGTCGGCTCCCGCATCGTGCTGCCGCTCGACGTCAGCAAGGACGTCGAGATCACCGCAGTCTTCGATGAGCTCAAGAACCTGTGGGGCGGCATCGACATCGTGGTGCACTCGATCGGCTTCGCACCGCGCGAGCTGCTCGGGGGCAAGTACATCGACTCGGTGACGCGCGAGGGCTACGCCGTCGCGCACGACATCTCGGCCTACAGCTTCGCCGCGCTGGCGCGCGCCGCGCGCCCGCTGATGCAGGGCCGGGCCGGCGCCCTGCTCACGCTGTCCTACCTCGGCGCGGTGCGCTCGGTCACGCAGTACAACGTCATGGGCTGCGCCAAGGCCAGCCTCGAAGCCAACGTGCGATACCTCGCCGCCGACCTCGGTTCCGAGAACATCCGCGTCAACGGCATCTCGGCCGGCCCGATCAAGACGCTCGCCGCTGCGGGGGTCAAGGGTTTCCGCAGCATGTTGTCGTACGCGGAGAAGGTCTCGCCGCTCAAGCGCAACGTCACGATCGAGGAAGTCGGCAACGCCGCGGCGTTCCTGTGCTCGGACCTGGCGTCGGGCATCACCGGGGAAATGATGTACGTCGACGCGGGCTACAACACCGTCGGCGTGCCGCCGCTGGACGAGCCCGCCACGGGCTGATCTCGCCTCACCTCTCGAAGGAGCGGGTCGCGTGGCTTCCTCCGGGGACTGCCAGCCGGCTCCGCCGGTTCGGCAGTTCCCCTCCGGCAGCCACCCGACGCCGCCCTTTCGAGACAACCTCAGCGCTTCAGCGCCGGCTCGCCGAGGATGCCGTCCTCGCCGCTGAGCCGGCCGACCACGACGGCGCCGACGGAGTCGCCGAACACGTTCACCGTGGTGCGGCACATGTCGAGGATGCGGTCCACCGCCAGCACCAGGCCGATGCCCTCCAGCGGCAGGCCGACGGCGCCGAGGATCACGGCGATGCCGACCAGGCTGGCCGACGGGATGCCGGCGATGCCGATGCCGGTCAGCAGCGCGCCGAGCACCACCACGAACTGCTGCGCCATGCTCAGGTCCACGCCGTAGGCCTGGGCGATGAACATCACCACCACGCATTCGTAGAGCGCGCTGCCGTCGGTGTTGACGTTGGCGCCGATGGGCAGCACGAAGCTGGTCACGCGCCGCGGAACAAAGGCGCGCTCCTCCATGCACTCGATGGTCACCGGCAGCGTCGCCGCCGAGGAGCTGGTCGAGAAGGCGGTGGTCAGCGCCGGCGCCATCGCCCGGTAGTGCTTCAGCGGCGACACGCGCGCCACCAGGCGCAGGATCAGCGGCAGCGTGATGAGCGCGTGGGTCAGCAGGCCCAGGATCACGCTGGTGAAGAACACCGCCAGCGGCCGCACCGCGCTCCAGCCGGTCTGGGCGATCACCTCCGCCACCAGTCCGAAGACGCCGAGCGGCGCGAAACGCATGATCAGGTTGGTGAGGCGGATCATGACCTCGTAGAAGCCCTGCCAGAAGCCGCGCTGCGAGCGCCCCAGTTCCTCGGGCAGCTGGCTGACGGCGTAGCCGAACAGCAGCGCGAAGCAGATCAGGCCCAGCATCTGGCCCTGCGCGGCCGCCGCGAAGATGTTCGGCGGGAACAGCAGCAGGATGACCTGGGCGAAGTCGCCGGCGCCGCGGCCGGCCATCTGCTTCTGGACCTCGGCGGCGGATTCGTCGAGACCCATCAACTCCTTGGCCGCCTGGCCGTCGACGATGCCCGGAGTCAGCAGGTTCACGAACAGCAGGCCGGTCAGGATCGCGATCAGGCCGCTGGCCGCGTAATACCCGAGCGTCAGGACGCCCATGCGGCCCAGCGCGGCGCCGCGCACCGAGGACAGTCCGTTGATGATCGCCGCCACGATCAGCGGCACCACCAGCATCTTCAGCGCGTTGAGGAACAGCGTGCCGAGGAAATCGTAGACCGGCAGGGCCGCGCCCTGCGGGCCGCTGAACATGCCGGCGGCCACGGCCAGCAGCAGGGCGATGCCGACCTGCCAGTGGAACGCGATCTTGGGCATGTCGGTACTTTAGCTCGGAGCGGGCGCGCCCTACTCGACCGGGACGGGCTCCGCCTCGGGCTGCTTGAGAATCTCGACCTGCATGCGCTTCTCGAGGTCCGCACGGTAGGCCGCGAACTCGGCGCCAGCCGAGCTCTCGCGGATGCGTGACAGCTGGTTGTTGCGCGCGTCGAACAGCGCCGCGGCCCAGTCGCCGTCCTGCACGGCGGTGGACACGACCACGGCGACGTCGCCGCTGGGCAGCGCCACCGTGGTGCGGCTGGCATCACCCGCCGCCGGTCGCGGCAGCGCGAACAGCGCCTCGACGATGCGCGCGTCGACGTCGGCGGCGCCGCGCTTGATCAGGCCCGGCGCCTTCAGCACCGCCTTCCGTTCGGTCACGACCTGCTCGAGCGGGCGGCCCGAAGCCATCGTGCCCAGCGCTTCCGCCGCCTCGCTGGCGGCCTTGGCGCGCGCGCCCTCGAGCTTCAGTTGCTCGCGGATCGCGGCGGCCACTTCCTCGAGCGGCCTCTGGCGCGCGGGCTCGTGCTCCTGCTTGCGCAGCACGATGATGTGGTTCTCGCCGGCGACGATCGGGCGGCTGTTCTCGCCGGACTTCAGCACGTCGTCGGAGAACGCGGCCTCGCGCACCGGCGGCTGCGCGGCGAGGCCGGTGCCCTCGGTGCGGTTGAACCAGTCGCTGACCTGCACCTGCAGGCCGGAGGCCTGCGCGGTCGGCTCGAGCGAAGTGGGCGACTCGAACGCGGTCTCGCCGATCTTCTCGGACAGTTCCTCGTAGCGGCGCTCGGCGTCGCGCTGGCGATAGGCGGCCAGCAGCTCGGCCTGCACTTCGGCGTCCTCGAACGGCCGCGTGCGCGCCGGCTTGACCTCCTCCAGCTTGATCAGGTGCCAGCCGAACTCGGTCTCGACCGGGCCGCTGACCTCGCCGGTGGCGAGCGCGAACAGCGCCTGCTCGAACTTCTCCAGCATCTGCCCGCGGCGCACCCAGCCGAGGTCGCCGCCCTGCGCCTTCGAGCCCGGATCGTCGGACTGCGACGTCGCCAGCGAGGCGAAGTCCGCGCCCTGCGCGACCTTCCCGGCCAGGCCTTCGATGCGCTTCCTGGCCTCGGTCTTGTCGGCGCCGAAATTGACCAGGATGTGGCGCGCCCGGCGCTCCTCGACAGTGGAGAAACGCGCGGCCTTGTCGGCCTCGTAGATGACCTTCAGCACTTCGGCCTCGGGCGCCGGCGCCGGCGGCAGACGGTCGAGCGCCAGCTCGACGTAGGCCACGCGCAGCCGCTCTGGCGACAGGTACTGCGCCTTCTGCTGCTCGTAGCGCTCCTGCACCTGGGCGTCGCTCACCTGCACCTGCGGCAGGTAGCGCGCCACCTCGAAGGTGGCGTAGGCCAGCCAGCGCTGCTGCTCGTCGAGGCGGTAGGTCTGGGCGGCGTCGGCCGGCGCCGCGAAGGCGCTGCCGAGGATGCCCTCGCGCATCTGGTCGACCACGATGGCGTCGCGCAGCTGCTGCTCGAAGCGCGCCGGCGTGTAGCCCTGCGCCGCCAGGCGGCTGCGGTAGGCCTCGGCGGAGAACTTGCCGTCCTCCTGGAACGCCGGGATCGCCTCCAGCGCCTCGAACACCATCGCGTTGGAGGCGCGGTAGCCGACCTTGCGCACGTGCTGGCGCAGCAGCGACTCCTGCACCATGTCGTTCAACACGGTCTGGCGGAAGCGGTTCTGGTCGATCAGGTCCTCGCGGAAGCCCTCGCCCATCAGCGTGCGCAGCTGCTGCAGGCGCTGGTCGTAGCCGGCGCGGAACTGCGACTCCTTGATCTTCTGGTCGCCGACCTTGGCGATGGTCGGGTCGCCGCCGCCGCCGCGGAACGTGTCGATGCCGAAGAACGCGAAGGGGATGACGATGATGCCGACGATGAACCAGACGATCGGTCCGCTCAGGCGATCTCGAATGTTCTGCAGCATGGCTTTTTATCCCTAAAAAGTACGGGGCGCTAACGCGCCCCGTAGGAACCCTTACCTAAGTTGGCGGAGCGGACGGGACTCGAACCCGCGACCCCGTGCGTGACAGGCACGTATTCTAACCAACTGAACTACCGCTCCGAATTCCGCAATCTGGTGGGTGCTGACGGGCTCGAACCGCCGACCTGCGCCGTGTAAAGGCGACGCTCTACCAACTGAGCTAAGCACCCTCGGCACCCTGCTCTCGCAACTCCAAACCGGCCGGCCGCGAGGGGCGCCAGTGTAAGGAAAGCGCGGTCCAGTTGCCAGTCTTTTCCGGCACTTCCGCCCGCCTTGGCGGCGGGCCCGTCCTCAATGCGGCCGGGGCGCCTCGGGCGCCGGCGGCGGGGCAGCCGGGGTGGCGGCCGACGCGGGCGCCGGCTCTGGCATGCGCTCGAGCGCGTGCTTGAACACCTCGTCGATCCACCGCACCGGCTCGATGTTGAGCTTGCCCTTGATGTTGTCCGGGATTTCGACCAGGTCCTTGACGTTCTCCGACGGAATCACCACGGTCTTGATGCCGCCGCGGTGGGCCGCCAGCAGCTTCTCCTTCAGGCCGCCGATGGGCAGCACCTCGCCACGCAGCGTGATCTCGCCGGTCATGGCGACGTCGCCCCGCACCGGGATGCCGGTCAGCGCCGACACCAGCGCCGTGCACATGCCGATGCCGGCCGAGGGCCCGTCCTTCGGCGTGGCGCCCTCCGGCACGTGCACGTGGATGTCGTGCTTCTGGTGGAACTCCTTGTCGATGCCGAAGGCGGTGGCGCGCGAGCGCACCACGGTCAGCGCGGCATGGATGGATTCCTGCATGACGTCGCCCAGGCTGCCGGTCTGGGTCAGCTTGCCCTTGCCCGGCACCAGCGCCGCCTCGATGGTCAGCAGGTCGCCGCCCATCTCGGTCCACGCCAGCCCGGTGACCTGACCGACCTGGTTCTTCTCCTCGGCCCGGCCGTAGCGGTACTGCTGCACGCCCAGGTACTTCTCGAGGTTCTTCTCGGTCACCTTGATGGTCTTCTCGGCGCCCTTCTCCGCCGCCTTGGTCAGCACTTCCTTGACCACCTTGCGGCAGACCTTGGACATCAGCCGTTCGAGGTTGCGCACGCCGGCCTCGCGCGTGTAGTGGCGGATGACGCCGCGGATGGCGCTGTCGGCGACCTCGAGTTCACCCTCGCTCACGCCGTTGGCCTTGATCTGCTTGGGCAGCAGGTACTGGCGCGCGATGTTGAGCTTCTCGTCCTCGGTGTAGCCGGGCAGCCGGATCAGCTCCATGCGGTCCAGCAGCGGCGCCGGGATGTTGGTGGTGTTGGCGGTGCAGACGAACATCACGTCGGACAGGTCGAAGTCCACTTCCAGGTAGTGGTCCTGGAAGGCGTGGTTCTGCTCGGGGTCGAGCACTTCCAGCAGCGCCGCGCTCGGGTCGCCGCGGAAGTCCATCGACATCTTGTCGATCTCGTCGAGCAGGAACAGCGGGTTCTTCACGCCGACCTTCGACATGTTCTGGATGATCTTGCCGGGCAGCGAGCCGATGTAGGTGCGGCGGTGGCCGCGGATCTCCGCCTCGTCGCGCACGCCGCCGAGCGACATGCGCACGAACTTGCGGTTGACCGACTCGGCCACGGAGCGGCCGAGCGAGGTCTTGCCCACGCCGGGCGGCCCGACCAGGCAGAGGATCGGGCCCTTCAGCTTCTTCACGCGCGACTGCACCGCCAGGTGCTCGACGATGCGTTCCTTGATCTTCTCCAGGCCGTAGTGGTCGCGGTCGAGGATCTTTTGCGCCGCCTCGAGGTCGATGTGCGCCTTGGTGCGACGGCGCCACGGCATCTGCGTCAGCCAGTCGAGGTAGTTGCGCACCACCGTCGCCTCGGCCGACATCGGCGACATCAGCTTGAGCTTGTTGTGCTCGTTGGTGGCCTTGGCCTTGATCGTCTTCGGCATGCCGGCGCGCTCGATCTTCTTGCCGAGCTCTTCCATCTCGTTGGGCGTGTCCTCGAGCTCGCCAAGCTCCTTCTGGATCGCCTTCATCTGCTCGTTGAGGTAGTACTCGCGCTGGCTCTTCTCCATCTGCGACTTGACCCGGCCGCGGATGCGCTTCTCGATCTGCAGGATGTCGATCTCGGACTCGAGCTGCTTCATGACGTGCTCGAGGCGCGCCTTCGGCTCGAGGATCTCGAGCACGCGCTGCTTGTCCTCGAGCTTCAGCGTCAGATGCGCGGCGATGGTGTCGGCCAGGCGGCCGGGCGCGTCGATCGACGACAGCGACGGCAGCAGCTCGGCGGGCACCTTCTTGTTGAGCTTCACGTACTGCTCGAACAGCGCCATGGTCGAGCGCATCAGCGCATCGAGCTCGCGCGACTCGGCGGCGCCTTCCTCCGTCACCGCCTGGATCTCGGCGGACAGGTAGTTCTGCTCGGCGCCGACCTTGACGATGCGGGCGCGCTGCACGCCTTCGACCAGCACCTTGACGGTGTTGTCCGGCAGTTTCAGCAGCTGCAGGATGCTGGCCAGCGTGCCGATCGAATAGATGTCCTTCTCGCGCGGGTCATCGGTCTCGGCCGTGCGCTGCGCCACCAGCAGGATTTTCTTGTCGTCCTGCATCGCCGCCGACAGGGCCTTGATGGACTTTTCCCGGCCCACGAACAGCGGGATGGCCATGTGGGGGTAGACGACCACATCGCGCAGCGGGAGTACGGGGGCCAGACGGTCGTTTTCCAAATGCCGCTCCTAGGGACTCCGACAGCGAAAGTGTGCCGCGAGTGCGCTGAATCCGGCCTGAACGCGCGGATCCGGTGCCGGGCGACGCCATAGATAGTATGCCCTACCCCCTGTGGGGGCGACGGGTGGTGTTTCAAGGCCACAGCCGGCGGAACGCCGGCTGTCTTGGGTGATGCGTGGTCCGGAGCGAGGGTCGCAAGGCCCCCGCCGGCTGCGCATCAGGCGGAGGACTTGAGGTCGCGCCGGGGCGCCTCGGTGTTCTCGTAGACGATGCGCGGCTTGGCCTGCGCCTTCACCACCGCCTCGTCCACGGCCACCTTGGAGACGTGCTCCATCGACGGCAGGTCGTACATCACATCGAGCAGGATGTTTTCCAGGATCGTGCGCAGGCCGCGGGCGCCGGTCTTGCGCTCCTTGGCCTTCTTGGCGATCGCGTGCAGCGCATCCTCGCGGATCTCGAGTTGCACGCCCTCCATCTGGAACAGCTTGGCGTACTGCTTGACCAGCGCGTTCTTGGGCGTGGTCAGGATCGACATCAGCGCGGTCTCGTCGAGCTCCTCGAGCACCGCGACCACCGGCAGGCGGCCGACGAACTCCGGGATCAGGCCGAAGCGGATCAGGTCCTCGGGCTCGACCTGCACCAGCAACCGGCTCATCAGGTGGCTGTCGCCCTTGGAGCGCACTTCGGCCGAGAAGCCGATGCCGACGTCCTGGGTGCGGTTGGAAATGATCTTCTCGAGGCCCGAGAACGCGCCGCCGCAGATGAACAGGATGCCGGCGGTGTTGACCTGCAGGAACTCCTGCTGCGGGTGCTTGCGGCCGCCCTGCGGCGGCACCGAGGCCATGGTGCCCTCGATCAGCTTGAGCAGGGCCTGCTGCACGCCCTCGCCCGACACGTCGCGCGTGATCGACGGGTTCTCGCTCTTGCGCGAGATCTTGTCGATCTCGTCGATGTAGACGATGCCGCGCTGCGCCTTCTCGATGTCGTAATCGCACTTCTGCAGCAGGCGCTGGATGATGTTCTCGACGTCCTCGCCCACGTAACCGGCCTCGGTCAGCGTGGTGGCATCGGCAATGGCGAACGGCACGTCGAGCAGGCGCGCCAGCGTCTCGGCCAGCAGCGTCTTGCCCGAGCCGGTCGGCCCGATCAGCAGGATGTTGGACTTGGACAGCTCGACGCCGTCCGACACGCCCTTGGTGTGCAGGCGCTTGTAGTGGTTGTAGACCGCGACCGACAGGATCTTCTTGGCCTGGTCCTGGCCGATGACGTACTCATCGAGGACCGCGCGGATTTCCTGCGGCTTGGGCAGGCCTTTCTGCGCCGGCTTGGCGTGGACTTCCTCGCGGATGATGTCGTTGCACAGGTCGACGCATTCGTCGCAGATGTACACCGAGGGGCCGGCGATCAGCTTGCGGACTTCGTGCTCGCTCTTGCCGCAGAACGAGCAGTAGAGCACCCGTCCGTTGTGGCTGCCGCTGCGTGTTTCCGTGCTCATTTGACTCTTTCCAGCCCTCCGCTTCTGCCTTTTTATAGCACAGTGGGGGCGTTGCTTGAAGGAACTTTTGCCAGTCCCGTCCGTGACTTAGGCCGCGGTGGGGGTGCGGCGCTCGAGAATGCCGTCGATGATGCCGTAGTCCTTGGCCTGCTCCGCGCTCATGAACAGGTCCCGCTCGACGTCGCGCGCGATCTTGTCCATCGCCTGGCCGGTGCATTCGGCCATGACCTTGTTCAGTCGCTCCCTCATGTAGAGGATTTCCCGGGCCTGGATCTCGATGTCGGTGGCCTGGCCCTGCGTCCCGCCCGAGGGCTGGTGGATCATCACGCGCGAATGCGGCAGCGCGAAGCGCTTGCCCTTCTTGCCGGCGGCGAGCAGCACCGCGCCCATGCTGGCGGCCTGGCCGATGCACAGCGTCGACACGTCGGGCTTGATGAAGCGCATGGTGTCGAGGATCGACAGGCCCGAGGTGATGATGCCGCCGGGGCTGTTGATGTACAGGTGGATGTCCTTGTCCGGGTTTTCCGACTCGAGGAACAGCAGCTGGGCCACGACCAGGTTGGCCATGTGGTCCTCGATCGGGCCGACGATGAAGATCACGCGCTCCTTGAGCAGGCGCGAGTAGATGTCGAAGGCGCGCTCGCCGCGGGGCGTCTGCTCGACGACCATCGGCACGAGGTGTTGGGACCGTTCCGGCGTGTGGCTCATTGATCGTCCTGTCGGTGATGCAGCTCTTCTTATGATGCCTGCTGCTGGGGTTTCAAGAGGTCGTCGAGCGCCATGACCACGTCCTTCGACTTGGCGCCGGCCAGCAGCGACTCGACCACCTGCTCCTCCATGACCATCGCCCGCAGGCCCTGCATCAGGTCCGGCCGGCCGCGGTAGAACTGCTTGATCTGGTCCGGCGTCTGGTAATCGGCCGCGATCTCGTCGAGGAGCTTGTCCTGGCGCGCCGCGTCCATCACGATCTTGCGCTCCTTGATGACCTCGCCGATCAGCAGGCCCAGCGACACGCGCCGGCGCGCGTTGGGCTCCAGCACCACATCGGGGAACAACTGCAGCAGCTGCTCCGGTTTCATCCTGGCGGCGTTGAAACGCGCGGCGGCTTCTTCGCGCAGCCGTCCGATCTCCTGCACCACCATGGCCTGCGGCACCGGGATCTGGTTGGCGGCCAGCAGCTGCTCGAGCACCTGCGTCTTGAGCCGCGCCTTGATCGCCTTGTCGCGCTCGGCTTCGAGCGCGGCCTTGACCTTGGCGCGCAGCGCCTCGACACCCTCCCCGTCGGCGACGCCTTGCGCCTTGAGGAACTCGGCGTCCAGCTCCGGCAGCTTCGGCTCCTGCACTTCCTTGAGCTCGACCTTGAACCGGGCTTTCTTGCCCTTGAGCTGCTCGGCGCGATAGTCGGCCGGGAACTGCAGGTCCACCGTGAAACTCTCGCCCGCGGCGTGGCCCTTGATGCCGTTCTCGAGGTCCGGCAGGAAACGGCCCTGGCCGATCTCGAACTGCGCGTCCTGGCCCTTGCCGCCCTGGAACGCGACGCCGTCGATGGAGCCCTCGAAGTCGATCTTGCAGACGTCGCCTTCGCCCGCCGCGCGCGTCACCGGCGCCAGCGTGCGCGCCGCCTTGCGCATCGACTCGACCACCTTGTCGATGTCGCCGGCCGCCACCTCGACCGCCGGCCGCTCGACCTTGAGGTCGGAGGCCTTGAGCTTGATCTCGGGGAACACCTCGAAGCGCGCCACGTACTCCAGCGGCTGGCCGGCCTGCTCGGCGACGACTTCGAAGCTCGGCGCGGTGGCCGGATGCACGCCGGCCTTGTCCACGGCTTCGGGATAGCTGCCGCGCACCAGGTCCTGGATCACTTCGAGCCGCGCGGCCTCGCCGTACTGCTGCTCGATGACCTTGAACGGAGCCTTGCCCGGGCGGAAGCCCGCCACCTTGGCGCGGGTGGCGATTTTCTTCAGCCGGTCGCCCAGCGCCGTGCTGATCTGCTCGGCCGGGATGCGCACGCGCAACTGGCGGACCAGGCCGCCGGGGGTTTCGATTTGGACTTCCATTGAGATCTTGAACCTGGATATGTGCGAAAGGAGGGACTCGAACCCCCAAGCCTTGCGGCGCTGGAACCTAAATCCAGTGCGTTTACCAATTCCGCCACTCTCGCGCCGGAAAAAGCGGGCGCGAGTATACCAGCCCAAACCGGCGCAAAGCGGGGCGGGCCGCCGCGATTTTCACGATAATCAACCAGATACGGAACCGACCCCGACCCCTGCGCAACCCCATTCTCGTCGCCTCCATCCTGACCGCGCTGGTGCTGGCGGCGGCCGTGCTCGGCCTGCTGACCGGCCCGTTGGACATCAGCGCGCGCGAGGTCGCCGCCATCCTGGCCGGCGCCGACGCCGCCGAGCCGCACGCGGTGACCGTGCTCGACATCCGCCTGCCGCGGGTGCTGCTGGCCTTGCTGATCGGTGCCGCCCTGGCCCAGGCCGGCGCCGCGTTGCAGGGCATCTTCCGCAACCCGCTGGCCGAGCCGGGCCTGATCGGCATCTCCAGCGGCGCCGCGCTGGCCGCGGTGGCCGTCATCGTGCTGAGCGAGCCGGCCGGCCTGTTCGAGCTGGTGCCGGCGCGCGTGGTGCTGCCGCTCGCCACTTTCGCCGGCGGCGCCGCCGCCACCGCGCTGGTGCTGCGCCTGGCGCTGGTGGACGGCCAGACCCGCATCGCCACGTTGTTGTTATCGGGCCTGGCGCTGAACGCCATCGCCGGCGCCGGTATCGGCTTCTTCAGCCACGTCGCCAGCGATTCGGCGCTGCGCAGCGTCACCTTCTGGATGTTCGGCAGCCTGGGCCGCGCCGGCTGGGCGGAAATCGCGATCGCCGCGCCCTTGCTGGTACTGCCGATCCTGCTGCTGCCGCGCGAGGCGCGCGCGCTCAACGCGCTGCTGCTGGGGGAGGCCGAGGCCGGTCACCTTGGCGTGGACGTCGAGCGGCTCAAGCGCCGCGTGACGCTGCTGGTGGTGCTCGCCGCCGGCGCGGCCGTGGCCCTGGCCGGCATCATCGCCTTCGTCGGACTGCTGGTGCCGCACCTGGTGCGGCTCGCCGTCGGGCCCGACCACCGCCACCTGCTGCCACTGTCGGCGCTGGCCGGCGCGCTGTTGCTGACGCTCGCCGACACGGCGTCGCGCGTGGTGCTGATGCCGACCGAGCTGCCGATCGGCATCCTCACCGCGCTGGTCGGCGGGCCGTTCTTCCTGGCGCTGCTGCTGCACCGCCAGCGCGAGATCGACGCATGAGCTACGCCGCGCGCGAACTGAGCTTCCGCGCCGGCGGCCGGCTGCTGCTGGACGGCGTCAGCCTGAACCTCCAGCCCGGCCAGGTGCACGCGTTGCTCGGGCCCAACGGCGCCGGCAAGACCACGCTGCTGCGGCTGCTCGCCGGCGAGCAGCGCCCGCACTCCGGCTCGGTCGAGCTCAACGCGCGCGCACTGGCCGACCTCGGCGCGCGCGAGCTGGCGCGCCAGCGTGCCGTGCTGCCGCAGGCGCACGGCCTGTCGTTCGCGTGCACCGGCGCGCAGGTCGTCGCGCTCGGCCGCCTGCCCTGCCCGCGCCACTCCGCGGAGCACGAGGCGCGCATCGTGCACGACGCGCTGGAGCTGGCCGGCGTCGGCGCGCTCGCCGGCCGCAGCTACCCGACCCTGTCCGGCGGCGAGCGCGCGCGTGTGCAGTTTGCGCGCGTCGTCGCCCAGGTGTGGGAGCCGCTGGCGGATGGTGTGGCGCGCTTCCTGCTGCTCGACGAGCCGACCGCGAGCCTTGACCTCGCCCACCAGCACGACTGCCTGCGCGCGGTGACGGAACTCGCGCGCCGGGGCCTCGGCGTGCTGGTGATCCTGCACGACCCGAACCTGGCGCTGCGCTATGCCAACCAGGTCACGCTGCTGCGCGAAGGGCGCTTGCTCGCCAGCGGCGCGCCCGAACAGGTCATCACGGCCGAGGCACTGGAGCAGCTCTACGGCGTGCCGGTGCGCCTGGTGCGCGCCAACGGCGGGCTGCCCGTGGTGACGGTGTGCGACCGGCCTACGCCGCCGGCCGGGCCCGCTCGATCAGCGCATTGAGCGGCGCGTCGGCGCCGAGGGTGCCGAACGCGTAACCGTGCGCGCCGGCGAGGCGCGACTGACAGAAGGCCTCGGCGACATCCTTGTTCCCGGCGCGCAGCAGCAGTGAGGCCTGCAGCGCCAGCGCCATGCGCTCGACCAGCGTGCGCGAGCGCCGCTCGATGTCGGCGACGTCGGCGAGCTCCGCCTGCAGGCTCGCGATCTCGCGGTCCAGCGCCGCGTGCGCGCCCTTGGCCGCGAGCAGTTCGCCGAACAGCGCCTCGCGCGTGGCCGGCTCGCGCGACAGCGCGCGCAGCACGTCGAGGCACTGGATGTTGCCGGAGCCTTCCCAGATCGAATTCAGCGGCGCCTGCCGGTAGAGCCGCGGCAGGATCGACTCCTCGACGTAGCCCGCGCCGCCGAGGCACTCCTGCGCCTCGTTGACCAGCGTCGGGCCGCGCTTGCAGATCCAGTACTTGCCGATCGCCGTGGCGATGCGCGCGCGAACGCCGCCTCGTGCTCGTCGCGGCCGGAGGCATCCACCGCGCGCGCGACGCGCATCGTCAGCGTCATCGCCGCCTCGGACTCGAGCGCGAGGTCGGCCAGCACGTTCTGCATCAGCGGCTGCTGCACGAGCAGCTTGCCGAAGGCCTTGCGGTGCGTCGCGTGGTGGATCGCCTGCGCCACCGCCTGGCGCATCAGCGCGCTCGAACCGATCATGCAGTCGAGCCGGGTGAGCGCGACCATCTCCAGGATCGTGGCGATGCCGCGGCCTTCCTCGCCGACGCGCTGCGCCCAGGCGCCGTGGAACTCCACCTCAGACGAGGCGTTGCTCCAGTCGCCGAGCTTGTCCTTGAGACGCTGGATGTGGATGGCGTTGCGGCTGCCGTCCGGCCGCACTTTCGGCATCAGGAAACAGGTCAGGCCCGCCTCGACGTAGGCCAGCACCAGCCAGGCATCGCACATCGGCGCCGAGAAGAACCACTTGTGGCCAACGATCTCGTAAGTGCCATCCGCCAGGCGCGTCGCCTTGCTGGTGTTCGCCCTCACGTCCGATCCGCCCTGCTTCTCGGTCATGCCCATGCCGACCGTGCAGCCGTTCTTCTGCGCCGCCGGGAGCACGCGCGCGTCGTACTCGGTGGAGGTGATTCGCGGCAGCCATTCCTTCGCAATCTCCGGCGCATGGCGCAGGGCCGGCACCGCCGCGTAAGTCATGGTAAGCGGGCAGCCGTTGCCGGCCTCGGCCTGTCCCGCCATGTACGACAGCCCCGCGCGCGCGACGTGCGCGCCGGCCTTGTCCTCGTTGCGCCAGCCGAAGGCGTGCACCGCGTGCGACATGTTGAGTTGCAGGATGCGGTGCCACGACGGGTGGAACTCGACTTCATCGAGGCGGTTGCCATAACGGTCGAACAGCTTGAGCTTCGGCTTGTTCTCGTTGGCAGCGAAGCCCAGTTCCATCAGCTCGCCGCCGGCGACCGGCCCGTAGGCCGCGAGCTGCGCCTGCGCCCAGCCGCCGCCCTCGCGCTGCACCGCCTCCTGCAGCGCGCGGTCGCTGCGCCACAGGTCGTACGGCGCCAGCGGCGGCGCCTGGTTTTCGACCGCGTGGGTCGCAAAGCGCTGCGCCTCGGCCATCAGTGCTTTCCCGACATTTTGTCGACCCAGGCCAGCAGCAGCGCCGAAACGACGAAGGCCAGGTGCACCGCGGTCAGCGTCAGCAGGCGGTTCTGGTCGTAGGTCTCGGTGGTCATGTATTGCTTGAGCAAATGGATCGCGGAGATCGCGACGATCGAGGCGGCGACCTTGAGCTTCACGGTTCCCGGGTCGAGCTTGCCGAGCCAGCCCGGCTTCTCCATCTCGCCGACCTTGTCGAACGGCGAGACGAAGGTCTCGTAGCCGGACAGCGCCACCATCACCAGCAGGTTGGCCACCAGCACCATGTCGATCAGCGACAGCACGCGCAGCACGAGGTGCGCCTCGTCCTCCGCGAACACGTTGCCGAAGATGTGGGCCACCTCCTGTCCGGCTTTCAGCAGGAACACGACCAAGATCAGCATCAGGATGGCGTACAGCGGCATCAGCAGCCAGCGGGCCGCGAGCATGCTGCGTTCGATGGCGCTTTCGACTTTCATGAGGGCTTACCTTGGGGGTTGTCGGTGTCGACCTTCAACAGCAATGCCGGCAGGAAGAACAGGTCGAAGAACAGCGCGATCACGATGATCAGCGCCGTCATCGTGCCGAGCGACGAGTTGACGGTGAAGTGGGACACGGTCAGCACCATGAAGCCCAGGCACAGCACGGCCGTGTTCACGAACAGCGCGGTGCCGGTGGTGCTGAACGAGTAGCGCACGGCATCGGCCGGGCTCTTGCCGTCGAGGCGCCGCGCGCGCAGGTACTTGCTGAGGAAATGGATGGTGTCGTCGATGACGATGCCGGAGCTGACGCTGAACACCGCGGCCACGGCGAGGTTGACCTGCCCCACCAGCAGGCCCCAGATGCCGTAGGCGATGGCGGCCGGCAGCAGGTTCGGGATCAGGCTGACCAGGCCGAACTTCAGCGAGCGCAGCGACAGGATCATGGTCAGCGAGATCAGGATCGCCGAGACCAGCGCGCCCTTCATCATGCTGTAGATGTTGGACTGCGACAGGTGCGCGAAGATCATCGATACGCCGGTGCCGGGCCCGGCCGTGATGGCCGGTGCGTGCCCGGCCAGCCAGGCCTGCGCGCGTTCGTCGAGCTCGATCAGCTCGCGCGACGGCAGGTTCTTGACGCTGGCGACGAAGCGCACCGCCGACTGGTCGAAGTTCACCAGCGTGTTGAGGTCGAGCCCCTGCGGCAGCGACAGCTCGTAGAGCAACACGTACTGCGCGGCCAGCTCGCGCTCTTCGGGGATCCGGTACCAGGCCGGGTCGTCCCCGTGCATGTTGCGGTTCAGCTTCTTGATGATGTCGGTGAAGCTCAGGACGTGCGTGGTGCGCGGCTGTTCGCGCCACCAGGCCGCGAAGGCCTCGACCTGCGCCAGGAACGCCGGGTCGTTGATGCCGCCGGGCTCGCCGCTCGACAGCTCGTAGCTGATCGCGTCCACGCCGGTCAGGTTGTCCTGCACGAAGTCGAGCGCGTCGCGCAGCGGCACGCCTTTCTCGAAGTACTCGACGGTGTCGTCGTTGAGGTCGTTGAGCGGGATCATCGACGC
>JANNLM010000073.1:0-6221 GCA_031396825.1 Gammaproteobacteria bacterium
TCTATGCGCCGACGGGAGATCCCGTGGTGCTGCCGCAGGTGCTGACGCGCGACGCGATGATCGCGGAGATCGAGAAGCTTTCGTAGCGCCTACGCCGCGACTTTCTTGTCGTCCGCGTGGCGCAGCACCACATGGGCGATCTGGCCGCGCTTGTTGCGCTTCATCTCGTAGAGCAACTCGTCGGCCAGCTTGATCGCCTCGCGCGGCTCCAGCCCCGGGCGCGGCCATGCCAGCACCGCCCCGCCGCTGATCGTGATCGGCGGCGCGCCCGGCTCTTCCGGCATTTTCGCGATGCGCGCCGGCAACTCCTCGGCCAACTTGGCGAACCAGGCGCCGTCCACGTCGTACCAGACGGCGATGAACTCATCGCCGCCGTAGCGCGCGGAGACGTCCAGCGGGCGCATGGCGCTGTCGCGCAGCACGTTTGCGGTGTGCAGCAGCACGGCGTCGCCGAACTGGTGGCCGCAGGTGTCGTTCATCTTCTTGAAGTCGTCGAGGTCGAACAGCACCACGCCGACCGGGCACAGGTTGCGCCGCGCCTGGCGCCAGATGACTTCGAGCCTGGCGCTGAACGCGCGCCGGTTCATCAGGCCGGTCAGGCCGTCGAGGATGGCCTGCTGTTCCAGCTCGCGCTGCAGCAGGAAGCCCAGGCGCAGCTCGCGCTCGAGCACGTAGTTGCCGAGCATGCCGATGACGGTGCCGAGGCCCAGGTAATAGCCCTCGTACAGCAGCGACACGTGGTCGCGCACCGACCAGTTGGTGAGGACGAACGCCGTGGTCAGCACCAGGCCGCAGAACGCGGACTGGTAGAAGGCCAGCCCGGAAACGAAGTAGATGTACATCATCACAAGGAACAGCGACTCGTACGGAAACGCCGGGTTGGTGTCGCGGCCCAGGTTGATCACCGACAGCACCGTCATGGTGATGATCAAGGTGCTGACGAACACGATGTGCTGGAGGTACGGCGCGCCGGCGCGAAGGTACGTGGCGGCCACCGGCAGCAGCACGACCGGGGCCGCCACCAGCGCCAGCAGCGAATGGCCGGTGGTGGGGACAAGGCTGCCGCCCAGCACCCGGTCCACGAACACGAAGCCCAGCACGCCCAGCACGCCGAGCAGGCCGGAGGCGCGGATGCGCGTGGCGCGCAGCTCCATGTAACCGGCCCGGTACTCCTCCTCCAGGTCCGGCACGAAGCGCATCCACGGGAAACCCTGCCGGCGCTGGGCCGCGTAACGATCGTCCGCGTAGCGGGTTTCGCCCATCCCCGTGTTCATCGCTCCAAGCCTAAACCAATCAGGCGGAAGCGGGCGTCAGGTCCTTCTCCGGGGTCGCGGGGGCGTTGGTTTGGGTTTGGGCCTGCGCACGGGCGGCCTTCTCCACCTCGCATTCTTCCTTCATGAACTGGAAGCACAGGATGCGCATGGCGGCGGACTCCAGCTCGAGATGCTCGCTGAGGAAATCCACGAATGCGCGCACCTTCGGCGTGTGCATGCGGCCCGGCGGGAACACGGCGTTCAGCTCGCGTGTCGGGCCGGCCCATGGATGCAGCAGCCGGCGCAGGCGGCCCTGCTGCACGGCCACCTTGCCGAACGAATCGGGCAGCAGCGTCACGCCGACGCCGGAGATCACGGCGTTGAACAGGCTGGGCGGATCGTTGGCCACGAGCACCGGCGATACCGGCACCTCGACCTTGCGGTCACCGTCGTACAGGTCCCACAGGTAGCGGCCGTTCTGCCGCATCTGGCTGAAGGAAAGCGTGCGGTGGTGCTCGAGGTCGGCCGGCTGCAGCGGCTCGCCGTGACGGGCGAGGTAGTCCGGGCTGGCGTACACATGCAGCTGGATCGTCGCGAGCTTGCGCGCCGACAAGGTCGAGTCCGGCAGGTTGCCCACGCGCAGCGCGAGGTCCATCTCGCTGCCCACGAGGTCCATCTTCTCGTTGGTCAGGTGCATGTCCAGCCGCACGTCCGGATAGCGCGCCATGAACTCGGGCAGCAGCGGCGTGATGGCGTCGGTGCCCAGCGAATACGGCGCGGTGAATCGCAGCCAGCCGCGCGGGGCGCTGTTGAGCTGGCTCACCGCGGCCTCCGCCTCGCCCAAATCCGCCGCGATGCGCGCGCTGCGCTCGTAGTACAGGGTGCCGGCCTCGGTCAGGCCGAGCCTGCGGGTGGTGCGCTTGAGCAACCGCGTGCCGAGCCGCTGCTCCAGCTCGCTGACCTTGCGGCTGAGGGTGGCCTTGGGCACGCCCAGGGCCTGGGCGGCGGCCGTGAAGCTGCCCTTTTCGACCACCTTCACGAACATCAGGGTGTCGTTGAAATCGTGCGTCATGCGTAGTCCTGCAACCGGCGGATAAGGCCGTCGGGGCTAACAATATACCCTCGGAGCCATCCGGGGAGGCCTGATTACCCCTTGGCTTGGAACAATCAATCCCGATTAGACCGGCTAATCAAGCCGGCGCCCCTGCCCCAGTATCTCGTCCATGTCGAAGCGGCCCTCCGCCAATCGACTACCAAGCAGGAGCTACAGAGAAACACCATGAATTCAGTTCAAGCGCGGATTTCGGACCCCACGGCGTCCCGGCACTCCCCCCTCCCCCTGCCGGCCGCCACCGTCATCCGCGCCCCTTTTCGCCTGACCCCGGCGCAAGCCGAACGCGTGTTCGTGCCGCTGATCGCCTTGACCATGTCGGGCCTGATGAGCTTCGTCATGACCGCGTCCAACCTGGGCATCCACGCAGGCTTCCCGCTCGCCTGGCTGCAGAACTGGGCGCTGGGTTTCGTCGTAGCCCTGCCGACCGCACTGCTGGTCGTGCCCGCAATCCGCCGCGGCCTGGCGCGCGTCACGGTGTCACATGGCTGAGAACGTCGTCGTCCTCGGCGCCAGCGGTGGCATCGGCCGCGAGATCGTCACGCAATTGATCGCGCGTGGCCACAACGTCGTCGCGGTCGCGCGTGACGCCGGCCGGCTGCAGGCGCTGACCAAACGTGTCGCCGCGCCGGAACGCCTGACGCTGCTGCCGGCCTCGCTTGGCGATGAGGAGAGCGCGGCGCAAATGGTGCGCACCTTGCGCGAGCGCGGCCAGCCGGTCACGGCCGTGGTCGCCGCGCTGAAAGGCTCGGTCGAAAGCGGCCGGCTGCTGAGCCGCCTCGCCTCGTCCGTGCTGAACACGCTGGACCAGGACGTGGTCACCAACTTCATTGCCTTCAAGCACCTGCTGCCGCTGCTGGCCGAATCGGGCCGCGACCCCGCCCGCTACCTGCTGCTGAGCGGGCCGATGGCGGCCTGCGCCTGGTCGGGTTACGGCCACGTGTCGATCGCCGCGGCCGCGCTGCAGATGCTGACGCGCGTGCTGCGCGAGGAAGCCAAGGAACTGCCGGTCACCGTGCAACAGCTGCAGATCGGCACGCCGGTGCGTACCGAAACCAACCCGAAGAGCGTCTGCCCCGACTGGATCGGCGCCGACGACGTCGCGCGGCGCGTGGTCGATTTGATCGAGCGTCGCGACACCAACACCCCGATCGTCGAACTCGGCGCCTACGCCGCCGCACTGCGGGCGAACCCCGCGTTGAGAGCAAGGAGTCTGTCATGAAGCCAATACTTTTCGCGTTGCTGGGCGTCACGCTCGCCGCGATCATCCTCACCGGCTGCGGCAGCCAGGCCAACGAGCACGGCGCCATGCCGCCGCCCCCGGCGGTCAGCGTCGCCCAGGTGCTCGCACGCGACGTCAACAGCTCCGAGGAGTTCACCGGGCGGATCGAGGCCGCCGAGACGGTGGTGATCCGTCCGCGCGTCGCCGGCTACATCCAGCGCGTGCGCTACGACGAAGGCCGCGAAGTGAAGAAGGGCGACGTGCTGTTCGTGATCGACCAGCGGCCGTACCGCGCCGAGCTGGCGCGCGCCGAAGCCGAAGCCGCGCGCGCCCGCGCGCAGGCGACGCAAGCGCAGAGCGAAAAGGCCCGCGCCAAGACGCTGCTCGAAGTGCAGGCCATCTCGCAGGAGGAGTACGACCGCATGATTTCGAACGATGCCCAGTTCGAGGCCGGCGTGAACGCCGCCGAGGCCGCAGTCGAAATGGCGCGGCTGAATCTCGAATACACCGAGGTGCGCTCGCCGATCGCCGGCCGCGCCGGCCGCGCGCTGGTGACCCAGGGCAACCTGATCGAGGCGGGGGCCACCGTGCTGACCACGGTCGTCTCGCTGACGCCGGTGTACGTCTACTTCGAAGGTGACGAGCAGGTCTACCTGCGCTCGGCGGACCTCGCGCGCCAGGGCGCGCGCAACAAGGTGTTCGTGGGCCTGGCCAACGAGGAAGGCTTCCCGCACGAAGGCGTGCTGGACTTCGTCGACAACCAGATCGACCCGCAGACCGGCACCATCCGCAGCCGCGCGGTGCTCGACAACCGTGACGGCGCCTTCACCCCCGGGCTGTTCGCGCGCGTGCGCCTGCAGGGCAGCGACTCGCAATCCGCCCTGCTGGTGGACGAGAAGGCCGTGCTGACCGACCAGGACCGCAAGTTCGTGTACGTGCTCGGCCCCGAGAACCGCGCGCTGCGTCGCGACATCACGCTCGGCCGCACGGTCGAGGGCCTGCGCGTGGTCAGCAGCGGCCTGCAGGCCGGCGACCAGGTCATCGTGCACGGCGTGCAGAAAGTGTTCTTCCCGGGCATGCCGGTGGCGCCGCAGACCATTGCGATGGGCGATGCGCCGCCCTCACCCGCCCCTTCGGGGTACCCTCTCCCGCAAGCGGGAGAGGGGACAGACAAGGCTGAGGCGCCGCAGTCGTGAAGGATTTCTCGAGCCTGTTCGTCGACCGGCCGATCTTTGCGGCCGTGCTGTCGATCCTGATCTTCGTGGCCGGCGCCATCGCGCTGCCGCTGCTGCCGATCAGTGAGTACCCGGACGTGGTGCCGCCGACGGTGGCGGTGCGCGCGGTGTATCCGGGCGCCAACCCCAAGGTCATCGCCGAGACCGTGGCGACGCCGCTGGAGGAGTCCATCAACGGCGTCGAGAACATGATGTACATGAAGTCGGTCGCCGGCAGCGACGGCGTGATGTCCATGACCATCACCTTCAAGCCCGGCACCGACGTCAACCAGGCCCAGGTGCAGGTGCAGAACCGCGTCAGCCAGGCGCTGGCGCGATTGCCCGAAGACGTGCGCCGCATGGGCGTGATCACGCAGAAGCAGTCGCCCGACCTGACCATGGTCGTGCACCTGCTGTCGCCCGACGGCAAGTACGACGCGCTGTACCTGCGCAACTACGCGACGCTGCGCGTCAAGGACGAGCTGTCGCGCATCGCGGGCGTCGGCGAGGTCCTGGTATTCGGCGCGGGCGACTATTCGATGCGTATCTGGCTGGATCCAAACAAGGTCGCCTCGCGCAATCTCACCGCCGGCGACGTGCTGCGCGCCGTGCGCGAGCAAAACGTGCAGGTCTCGGCCGGCCAGCTTGGCGCGCCGCCGACGCCGCAGCCCTCCGACTTCCTGCTGTCGATCAACGCGCAGGGCCGGCTGGTCTCGGAAGAGGAATTCGGCGACATCGTGGTCGCCACCGGCGCCGGCGGCGAGATCACGCGCCTGCGCGACGTTGCCCGCCTCGAGCTCGGCGCGTCCGAGTACGCGCTGCGCTCGCTGCTCGATAACAAACAAGCCGTCGCCATCCCCATCTTCCAGGCCCCCGGCTCCAACGCCATCGAACTGTCCGACAACGTCCGCGCCAGGATGGCCGAGCTGTCGAAGACCTTCCCCGACGGCATCGAGTACACGGTGGTGTACGACCCGACGGTGTTCGTGCGCGACTCGATCAAGTCAGTCGTCGAGACATTGCTTGAAGCCGTGCTGATGGTCGTGCTGGTCGTGATCCTGTTCCTGCAGACCTGGCGCGCCTCGCTGATCCCGTTGCTGGCCGTGCCGGTGTCGATCGTGGGCACCTTCGGCGTGCTGCTGTTGCTGGGCTTCTCGATCAACACGCTGACGCTGTTCGCGCTGGTGCTGGCCATCGGCATCGTGGTGGACGACGCCATCGTCGTGGTCGAGAACGTCGAGCGCAACATCACCAATGGACTTTCACCCAAGGCCGCCGCTCACCAGGCCATGCGCGAGGTCAGCGGGCCGATCATCGCGATCGCATTGGTGCTGTGCGCGGTGTTCGTGCCGATGGCGTTCCTCGACGGCGTGACCGGGCAGTTCTACAAGCAGTTCGCGGTCGCCATCGCCATCTCCACC
>JANNLM010000110.1:0-8845 GCA_031396825.1 Gammaproteobacteria bacterium
GTGCGAATCCCAGTCGGCGTCGGCCAGCTTGTCGGCGATGAGCTTCTCGGCCGTCGCGTCGTCGGGGATGCGCAGCAGCGCCTCGGCCAGGCACATCAGCAGCACGCCTTCCTCGCTCGACAGGTCGTACTCGCGCATGAACGCGTCGAGCGGCGACTCCTTGTCGCGCAGCGCGCGCACGCGCCGCACCCAGCCTGCGGCCGTCGCCTGCACCGCGGCCGCGCGCGCCTCGGGAATTTCCGCGTCGGCGAGCAGGCGCTGCACCGCGGCGGTTTCGTCGGCGAGCCAGGCGGCGCCGATGGCGGCGCGCAGGCCCTCGCGGGGCGGCGCCGGCGGATCGAACACGAATGGGGTCGAGGCGGGGGCTTTCATGGCGCGCATAGTATCCTTCCGGCCATGGCCAAGGACGTGCTCGTCGTGCTCGTCACCTGCCCCCCGGACAAGGCGCAAGGCATCGCCGATGCCCTGGTCGAGGAACGGGTCGCGGCCTGCGTGAACGTGGTGCCGAGCCTGCGCTCGGTATACCGCTGGAAGGGCGCGGTCCACCACGAAGACGAAGCGATGCTCCTGGTAAAGACCACCAAAGATCGGTTCGAGGCCCTCAAGCAGGCCGTCCTCAAGCATCATCCCTATGAATTGCCCGAGGTCATCGCCGTGCCGGTCGAGCGCGGGCACACGCCTTACCTGGAATGGGTCATCGAGTCCTCACACTGAGATGCGCATGTTCAAGAACCTGACCTCCGCCTGCGCGGGAATGGCGCTCCTGTTGGGAGCCGCCGCCGACGCGGCCACGCCGTTCGGCAAGAAGCCGCCGGATTTCCTGCCGGTGGACCAGGCCTTCGAGCTGCAGCCGCTGGTGTGGAAGGCCGACGGCACGCTGGAAGTGTCCTGGCGCATCACCAGGGAGTACTACCTGTATCGCGACCGGCTGAAGTTCAGCGCCGCCGCGCCGCACGCCTCGAAACTCGGCAAGCCGGTGCTGCCGGCTTCGCTGCCGTACGAGGACGAGCACTTCGGCACCACGCAGGTCTACCGCGACAAGCTGGTGGTGCAGCTGCCGCTGGCGAAGGACGCCAGCGGCGACGTGAAGGTCACCGTGGTCTACCAGGGCTGCGCCGACGCCGGCCTGTGCTATCCGCCGCAAACCCGCACGCTCGAGGCCACGCGCCCGCATGAGTGACGTGCCGCCCCGGCGACGCCTGGGCGAAACCCTCGCGCTGGTCCTGGTGTGCGTGGTGGCGGCCGGCATCGGCTTCGGCGGCTACCGTATCTGGCAGCAGCGCGCCGCCGTCGAGGCGGCGGCGGTGCGGCCCGACCTCGAATTCCGCGACCTCGACGGCAAGGCCCACCGCCTGTCCGAGTGGGACGGCAAGCTGCTGTTGCTCAACTTCTGGGCGACCTGGTGTACGCCCTGTCTCAAGGAAATCCCGATGCTGGTCGAGGCGCAGCAGGCCCACGGCGCACGCGGCCTGCAGATCGTCGGCATCGCCATGGACGAGGCCGAGCCGGTGCGCCGCTTTGCCGAGCGGCTGCGCATGAACTACCCGATCATGGTCGGCCAGGCCGAGATCGCCCGTGCCATGGACGACCTCGGCGACCAGCTCGGCGCGTTTCCATTCACGGTTGTGATCACCCCGGACGGCCGCATCGTCGACCGGATTTCCGGCGACCTCTCGCCGGAGGAACTGCAAGGCCTGCTCACGCGCTACTTGCCGCCTGAGGGGTCAGTCAACTCCCGCTAAAGTGGCGTCATCAGCGGCGATCTATACATAAAAAGTTCGCTCTGGCACACTCTGCGACCCCACCCCAGGTTGCCCAGAGCGCGTGAGCGATCTTTTGCTGATCAACGGCCCGAACCTCAACCTGCTCGGCAGCCGTGAGCCCAAGCAGTACGGGCTCAAGACGCTCGCCCAGATCGAGATGGACCTGGTGGCGGAAGCCGAGCGCCTCGGCCATCGCCTCGCCACCTACCAGAGCAACCACGAGGGCGAACTGGTCGACCGCGTGCAGAAGGCCAAGACCGACAACGTCGCCTTCATCCTGCTGAACCCGGGCGGCTATACCCACACCAGCGTGGCGCTGCGCGACGCGTTGCTCGGCGTCGGGCTGCCGTTCATCGAGATCCACCTGTCCAATACCTACGGGCGGGAAGCGTTCCGCCGCCATTCCTATTTTTCCGACATCGCGCGCGGCGTGATCGTCGGCCTCGGGCCCCACGGCTACCGCCTGGCGCTGCAGGCCGCCCACGCCCAACTCGCGGCGACTCACTAGAGGACTCGTCCATGGACCTGCGCAAGATCAAGACGCTGATCGACCTGCTCGAGCAGTCGGGCATCGCCGAGCTCGAGGTCAAGGAGGGCGAGGAGTCGGTGCGCATCGCGCGCCACCCGACCGGGTCGAACGCACCGATGATGCATTACGCGATGCCGCCGCCGGCCCTGCCTGCGGCGCCCGCTGCACCTGCCGCGGCCGCCCCCGCCGCCGCAGCCCCGTCGATCAAGGGCCATGCGGTGAAGTCGCCGATGGTCGGCACGTTCTACCGGGCGCCGTCGCCGGGTGCCAAGGCCTTCGTCGAGGTCGGCCAGACCGTCAAGCAAGGCCAGACGCTGTGCATCATCGAGGCGATGAAGATGCTGAACCAGATCGAGGCCGACGCCTCGGGCACGGTGAGCCAGGTCCTGGTCGAGAACGGCCAGGCCGTGCAGTTCGACCAGCCGCTGTTCGTGATCGAGACCTAGGTGTTCAACAAGATCCTGATCGCCAACCGCGGCGAGATCGCGCTGCGCATCCTGCGCACCTGCCGCGAACTCGGCATCAAGACCGTGGCGGTCCACTCCACCGCCGACCGCGAGCTCAAGCACGTGCTGCTCGCCGACGAGGCGGTCTGCATCGGCCCGCCGCCGGCGGGGCAGAGCTACCTGAACATGGCGGCCATCATCAGCGCCGCCGAGATCGCGCAGGCCGACGCCATCCACCCGGGTTACGGCTTCCTGTCGGAGAACGCCGACTTCGCCGAGAGCGTCGAGAAGAGCGGCTTCACCTTCATCGGCCCCCGCTCCGAGACCATCCGCCTGATGGGTGGCAAGACCACCGCCAAGGCCGCGATGATCGCCTCCGGCATGCCGTGCGTGCCGGGCTCCGTGGGCGTGCTGCCGGAAGACGAGGCCGAGTGCCACGCCATCGCCGCGAAAGTCGGCTACCCGGTGCTGATCAAGGCCGCCTCTGGCGGCGGCGGCCGCGGCATGCACGTGGTGCGCACCGAATCCGAGCTGATCCAGAAGATCCAGCTGGCGCGGGTCGAGGCGGCGGCGGCGTTCCGCGACGGCAGCGTGTTCCTGGAGAAGTACCTGGAGACGCCGCGCCACGTCGAGGTGCAGGTGCTGGCCGACAGCCACGGCAACGTCGTGCACCTGGGCGAGCGCGACTGCTCGATGCAACGGCGCAACCAGAAGGTGGTCGAGGAATCCCCGGCGCCGCACATCACCCAGGCCCAGCGCGACGAGATCGGCATGATCTGCGTCGACGCCTGCAAGCGCATCGGCTACCGCAGCGCCGGCACCATGGAGTTCCTCTACGACCAGGGCAAGTTCTACTTCATCGAGATGAACACCCGCATCCAGGTCGAGCATCCGGTGACCGAGCAGGTCACCGCGGTGGACCTGATCAAGGAGCAGATCCGCATCGCCGCCGGCGAGACGCTGACCCTGCAGCAGGACAAGCTCAAGCCGCGCGGCCACGCCATCGAGTGCCGCATCAACGCCGAGGACCCGCGCCGCTTCACCCCCTCGCCCGGCACGGTGCTGAAGTACCACTCACCCGGCGGCCTGGGCGTGCGCATCGACTCGCACCTGTACGCCGGCTACACCGTGCCGCCCAACTACGACTCGATGATCGCCAAGCTCATCATCCACGGCCCGACCCGCGAGGCGGCGATCGAGCGCATGCAGGTGGCGCTGTCCGAGATGATCATCGACGGCATCCGCACCAACATTCCGTTGCAGCGGCGCATCATGCAGGACAAGGTGTTCCGCGCCGGCCGGCACCACATCCATTACCTCGAGGAAATGCTCGCGGAATGGGAGTGAGGCCGGTGGCCCTGCCCCAGCTCGTCGTCCTGACGCTGCACCCCGAGTTCGCCGAGGAGATCCTCCTCGCCCACGGCGCCCAGTCCGTCACCCAGGTGGACGCCGCCGACGACCCGGTGCTCGAGCCCGCGCCCGGCGAGGCGCCGCTGTGGCCGCGCACCCGCACCATCGGCCTGTTCGCCGAGGGCTGCGACTTCACGCCGGTGGTCGCCGCGCTGCGCGACACGCTGCCGGACGGCGCGCACACCATCATCACCAGCGCCGAGCTGGAGGAGCAGGACTGGGTCCGCATCTGGCTGCGCGACTGGCAGCCGCTGAAGTTCGGCAGCCGGCTGTGGGTCAGCCCGCGGGCCAAGCTCGCCGAGATCCGCGATCCCGGCGCCGTGGTCGTGGCGCTCGATCCGGGGCTGGCCTTCGGCACCGGCACCCACCCCAGCACGGCGCTGTGCCTCGAGTGGCTGGCCGCGGCGGAGCTCGCCGGCAGGACGGTGCTCGACTACGGCTGCGGCTCGGGGCTGCTGGCCATCGCCGCGCTCAGGCTCGGCGCGGCGCGCGCCGACGCCGTGGACATCGACCCGCAGGCGCTGCTCGCCACCCGCGAGAATGCGCTCGCCAACGGCGTCGGGGAGCAGCTCCACGCCTGCGCCGCCGACGCGCTCGCCGTCGCGCCGCACGACGTGGTGCTGGCCAACATCCTGGCGCGGCCACTGATCGAGCTGGCGCCGCGGCTGTGCGCCTCGCTGGCGCCAGGTGGCGACATCGTGCTGGCCGGCCTGCTCGACACCCAGGCCGACGAGGTGATGGCGGCGTTCGCGCCGTGGTGCGACTGGGCCGCGCCGGGGCGCCACGAGGGGTGGACGCGCCTCAACGGACACCGCCGCCGCTGAGGGCAGGCCTGCACTTTTTTTTGTGACGCGCAAGACTTGACACGGCTTGCGCGGTTTGCGATTGCGGCGCGCGGCGCTTTTTTTTTCCAACGATGAGGGTATGATTCCCGCCCCGTTGCGACGGGGTTGGGGAACAGGGCCATGTCCGCACAAAAAACGACCGACAGCACCAAGCCGCTGAGTCATTACGTCCAGCACAGCCTCGACGGGTTCTTCAGGACCCTGAACGGCCACGCGCCGAAGGACCTGTACGGCATGATCCTCGACCAGGTCGAGGCGCCGCTGCTCCGCGCCACGCTGAAGTACTGCGGTGGCAACCAGTCGCGCGCCGCCTCGGTGCTGGGGCTGAACCGCGCGACGCTGCGCAAGAAACTGCGCCACCACAAGATCAAAGAACAGCCCAGCGCGCGGGCATGAACGCCCGGGCATGAAGCGGGCTCTCCTCTCGGTCTCCGACAAAACCGGACTCGTCGACTTCGCCCGCGGGCTCCAAGGGCTCGGCGTCGAACTGCTGTCCACCGGCGGCACCCGCAAGCTGCTGAAGGATGCCGGCATCCCGGCCCGGGAGGTCTCCGAGGTCACGGGGTTCCCGGAGATCATGGACGGCCGGGTCAAGACCCTGCACCCGAAGATCCACGGCGGCATTCTCGGCCGGCGCGGCACCGACGACGCCGTCATGCAGCAGCACGGCATCGGTCCGATCGACCTGGTGGTGGTGAACCTCTACCCGTTCGCGCAGACCGTGGCCAAGCCGGGCGTGGGCGTCGACGAGGCCATCGAGGACATCGACATCGGCGGCCCGGCGATGGTCCGCGCCGCGGCCAAGAACCACGCCCACGTCGCCGTGGTGGTCGATCCGGCCGACTATCCGCGCGTGCTGGACGCCGTACGCAGCGGCGGCGCCTCGAGCGCGCTGAAGACCGAGCTCGCCACCAAGGCCTTCGCCCACACGGCCGACTATGACAACCGGGTGGCCGGCTACCTCAGCAGCCTGGACGCCAGCGGCCGGCGCCAGCCGTTCCCGGGCGTGCTCGGGCTGCAGTTCGACAAGAAACTCGACCTGCGCTACGGCGAGAACCCGCACCAGCGCAGCGCGTTCTACGTCGAGCGCGACGCCGCGCCGGGCACCGTCGCCGGCGCGCGCCAGCTGCAGGGCAAGGAGCTGTCCTACAACAACATCGCCGACGCCGACGCGGCTTTGGAGTGCGTCAAACAGTTCGATCAGGGTCCGGGCGCCGGGCCGGCCTGCGTCATCGTCAAGCACGCCAACCCGTGCGGCGTGGCCCAGGCCCCGCAGGGCATCGCCGACGCCTACGAGCGCGCCTACCGCACCGACCCGACCTCGGCCTTCGGCGGCATCATCGCCTTCAACCGCGCGCTCGACGCCGCCACGCTCAAGCTCATCCTCGACCGGCAGTTCGTCGAAGTCGTCATAGCACCCGGCATTGCGCCCGAGGTCGCCGCCCTCGCGGCGGCCAAGCCCAACGTGCGCCTGCTGGATTGCGGCGCCTGGCCGGCGGCCGCGGCGCCGTGGGCCGACTACAAGCGCGTGGCCGGCGGCCTGCTGGTGCAGGACGCCGACCTGGCGACGCTGGGCCCCTCCCAACTCAAGATCGTCACGCGCCGCGCGCCGAGCGAGGCGCAGCTGCTCGACCTGCTGTTCGCCTGGAAGGTGGTCAAGTTCGTGAAGTCCAACGCCATCGTCTACGCCAGCGCGCAGCAGACCGTCGGCATCGGCGCCGGCCAGATGAGCCGGGTCTACAGCGCCCGCCTCGCCGGCATCAAGGCCGCCGACGAGAAGCTCGAGGTCAAGGGCTCGGTGATGGCCTCAGACGCCTTCTTCCCGTTCCGCGACACCATCGACGCCGCGGCCGCCGCCGGCATCAGCGCCATCATCCAGCCGGGCGGCTCGATGCGCGATCCGGAAGTGATCGCGGCGGCCGACGAGCATGGGCTCGCCATGGTGTTCACCGGCGTGCGGCACTTCCGCCACTGAGCGTCGCGCCGGTCGCGCCTGGGCGTCGCTACCGCTTCTTCTTCTCGACGTCCTTCCTGACCTCGACGTCCTTGCGCCTCTGCACGATGCCCTTCTCCCTCAGCTCGATGTCGCCGCTGAAGCTCTGCACGTACAGGTTGCCCTTGCCCTTGCCATCGCGGCGGATTTCCTGCTCCTCGTCGTCCACGTTCCACCAGGCGGCGTTGATCTCGCCGCTGTAGGTCTCGACGCGCACCCGGCCCTCGGGCTCTGACGGCAGGACCATGCGCACCTCGCCGGACAGCGTCTCGGCGCGGATCTCGGCGTCGCGGGCCAGCTCGATGTCCAGATCGAGGTCGCCCGACACGCTCTTGGCTTCAAGCGAGCGCAGCTCGCTCGCCTGGATGTTGATCTCACCCGACACCGTCTCGCAGCGCAGCTCGCCGCGGACGCGCCGCACGGTCACGTCGCCGCTGACCGAGCTCACGCGCGATTCGGTGGCGGGCGACTCCACTTCCACGTCACCGCTGACGGAAGAAGCCTCGAGCCTGGCCGATTCCACGTCGAGGCGCACGTCGCCGCTGACGCTCTCGGCCGTCACCGGGCCCTTGACGCCACGCACGGTCACGTCCGCGCTGACGCCCTCGGCCTCCAGCGTCACGCCGGCCGGCACCCGCAGCCGCAGGGTCGTGTCGCCGTCGACGTCATGGTCGTTGTCCTTCGGCAGCTTGACCTCGATGCGCAGGGAGGACTCGTTGCCGGTGATCTCGAGCTTCTCGACATCGGGGCCCAGCTCGCCGGTCAGCTCGAGCTCGTTCTTGTCCCAGGTCACGACTTCGATGCTGCCCTCGACGTTGCGCACCTGGATGCGCGCGTCGGGCTTCAGCGCCCGGCGTTCCTGGATCGGGCGGCTCTCCCCGTGTTCGCGGTCACGGTCCTTGTGGGCCCAGGCCGGCGCGGCGAGCGCCAGGCCGAGAGTCGTCATCAGGATCACAAACTTGTTCATGGTCATCTCCGTTACAGCAGCGCGCGCAAGTCGCGCGCGCGGTGTTGGGTGCTCTCCAGCAGGGAGAGCAGGGGCTGCGAGTCGGGGTGCTTCTTGAGGGCCTGGCGCAGTTGGCGCTCGGCGTCATCCACGATCGACAGGTTGGCCACGACGATGGCGCGGCTGTGCTGGCCGAGCGGCAGCGCCGCCTGCCACGCGGCGGGCGCAAGGCCCTGCTGCTGCAGCGACAGCGTGAACATCGCGGCCACGCCGGCGACCAGGCTCGCGGCCAGCGCGAACTGCATCAGCGGGTAGCGCGAGCGGCGCGCATGCAGGCGCGCCTGGATGCCCGGCCACAGGTCGCGCGACGGTGCGCGCGAGCGCGTCAGCTGCTCCAGTCCCTCGATCCGATCGCCTTCCTTCCCGTCATCAATTTCGTTCATTGCAGGTGCTCCTTCATCAGCTTCCGGGCGCGGTGCAGCTGCGCCTTGCTCGTGCCCACCGCGATGCCGGTGAGGTCCGCGATCTCCTGGTGCAAATACCCTTCCACGTCGTGCAGCCACAACACCGTGCGGGCGCCCTTCGGCAGCTTCGCCAGCGCGCGCTCGAGGTCGCGCGACAGCGACGGGTCTTCCGCCGGCGTCGACAGCTCCTCGCGCGGGCCCTGGACCTCGGCATCCTCGAACGTGGTCCAGCGTTGCAGCAGCCGGTGCTCGCCGAGCACCACGTTGACCGTGATGCGGTGCAGCCAGGTGCCGAACTGCGCGTCGCCGCGAAAGCCGTCGAGCTTCTCCCAGGCCCGCACGAAGGCGTCCTGGGTGGCCTGCTCGGCCTTGGCGCGGTCGCCCTGGCACAGGCGCACGCACAAGCCAAAAACCTTGGCGCTATGGCGGCGATACAGCTGCTCGAAGGC
>JANNLM010000111.1:0-11396 GCA_031396825.1 Gammaproteobacteria bacterium
CACGCTCGTTGGCAACTACGGCGGCTACCAGGCCATCAAGCGCGAAAACGGCGTCTATGTCGGTGCGTCAGAATCCCGCAAGGACGGCCACGCGGCGGGGTACTAGGCGGCGGTATACGCTGTTGGCGCTGCCTCCATCGAACGGGAGCTTGCCGATGCAACAACAACAACTTTCCGCCCAGCCCGGCGGTTCGCTGGCCTATCCCTGGTTCGTCGTCGCGATCCTGATGGTCGCGTACGTGTTCTCGTTCGTGGATCGCCAGATCCTGAACCTGCTGGTCGGGCCGATCCGGCGCGACCTCGGCATCTCCGACACGCAGATGAGCCTGCTGATGGGCTTCTCGTTCGCGGTGTTCTACACGGTGATGGGCATCCCGCTGGGCCGGCTCGCCGACAGCAAGAGCCGGCGCGGCCTGATCGCCGCCGGCGTCATCGTCTGGAGCGTGATGACGGCCCTGTGCGGCACGGCCAAGCAGTACTGGCAGTTCTTCCTGTTTCGCATCGGCGTGGGCGTGGGCGAAGCGGCGCTGTCGCCCGCGGCGTACTCGATGATCGCGGACTATTTTCCGCCCGAGAAGCGCTGTACGGCCATCAGCGTGTATTCCATGGGCATCTACCTCGGCGCCGGACTGGCGTTCCTGCTCGGCGGATTGGTGATCCAGTACGTCTCGGCCCAGGGTGCAATCGACCTGCCGATCGTGGGCATGACCCATCCCTGGCAACTGGTGTTCTTCGTCATCGGCGGTGCGGGCATTGTGTTCAGCGCGGCGTTCTTGCTGGTCCGTGAACCGCCGCGCCACGGCGTGGTTGCCGGCGGCCAAGGCGTGCCGTTCGGTCAGGTGCTGGCCTATCTGTGGCAGAACCGGCGCACGGTGCTGTGCCACAACCTCGGCTTCGCCATGATTTCCTTCGTCTCCTACGGCACGGGGGCCTGGATTCCCAGCTTCTTCATTCGCACGTACGGCTGGACCCCGGGTGAGGTGGGTCTGGTGTACGGGCTGATCGTGATGATCTTCGGTGCCACCGGCATCGTGTTCGGCGGCTGGCTGACCGATCGCTGGCTGAAACAGGGCAAGAGCGATGCCGCGTTGCGCACGGGGCTGTGGGCAGCGACCCTCATTCTCGTTGTCGGCGGCCTCTATCTGCTGATGCCGAGCGGCACGCTCGCCGCCGCGCTGCTGGCGCCGACGGTGTTCCTCATGGGCATGCCGTTCGGCGCGGCGCCCGCGGCCATCCAGGAAATCGTGCCCAACCAGATGCGCGGCCAGACCTCGGCGGTCTACCTGTTCCTGGTCAACCTGATCGGCCTGGGCATTGGCCCGACCGCGGTGGCGCTCATCACGGATCTTGTGTTTCACGACGACAACATGCTGCGCTGGTCCATGCTCATCGTGAGCAGCGTCGCGATTGTCTGCGCCATCGCGCTGCTGGCCGCCGGGCTCAAGCCATACCGCGAGACCCTGGCGCGCCTGCGCGCGGCGCGGGCCTGACATGCGCATCCCTGGCTTGCTCGTCGCCGCGCTGCTGGCTGGCTGCGGCAGCGCATCGCCGCCCCCGCCGGACTGGTCGCTCGCGATCCACGGCGGCGCGCGCAACTTCGCGCCGGGCGATTACACCGAAGAGCAGCTCGCCACCGTGCGCACCGAGCTCGGCGCCGCGCTGGCGGTGGGCGCGCAGGTGCTCGACGGCGGCGGCAGCAGCCTCGACGCGGTGCAGGCGACCGTCGCCGCGATGGAGGACTCGCCGTGGTTCAACGCCGGCCGTGGCGCGGTGTTCACCCACGCCGGCACCAACGAGCTCGACGCCTCGATCATGGACGGCGCCAGCGGCCAGGCCGGCGCCGTCGCGGGCGTCATGCGCATCAAGAACCCGGTGCAGCTCGCCCGCCTGGTCATGGAGCGCACGCCGCACGTGCGGCTGGTCGGCGCGGGCGCCGAGGCCTTCGCGGTCGAGCAGGGCGTCGAGCTGGTGGATCCGAAGTACTTCCACACCGAGCGGCGCTGGAACGAGCTGCAGAAGGCGCTCGAGAAGGACAAGGCCGCGCCTCAGACCCGCTTGCGCGAGGCGTACTTCGGCACCGTCGGCGCGGTGGCGCGCGACCGCCAGGGCCGGCTGGCCGCGGCGACCTCGACCGGCGGCATGACCAACAAGCGCGCCGGGCGCATCGGCGACGCGCCCATCATCGGCGCCGGCACGTTCGCCGACGCGCGCTGCGCGGTGTCGGCCACCGGCCACGGCGAGTTCTTCATCCGCCACGCGGTCGCCTTCGACATCTGCGCGCGCACGCGCGACGCGCGCGTCACCGTCGGCGGTGCTGCGCGCACGGTGATCTTCGACGTGCTCAAGCCAAAGGGCGGCGAGGGCGGCGTGGTCACCATGGATGAGCGCGGCGCGCCCGCGTTCGAGTTCAGCACCAACTCGATGGGACGCGGCCGCATCGCGGCCGGCGGCACCGCCGCAGTGGCGGTCCTCGCCGGCGAGAACCTGGCACCGCCGCCTTCCGCCCTGAAGAGCGGCGAGGCCGCGCCCGATTTCTCCACCAAGGCATCCCTGGCCGGGAAGGCTTTCGACTTCTCCCTCAAGGAGGCTCTGAAGAAGGGCCCGGTCGTCGTGTACTTCTATCCATCCGCATACACCGGCGGCTGCAACCGCCAGGCGCGCGCATTTGCGGTGAGCAAGGACCCGTTCGACGCGGCGGGCGCGACGATCATCGGCGTTTCGCAGGACAGCATTGCGCGCCTGAACGATTTCTCGGCCGACCCCGAGTATTGCGCGGGCAAGTTCCCGGTTGCGTCCGACGCGGATGGCAAGATCGCCAGGTCCTACGGCCTGAAGGTTACCGAGGGCAAGCCCGGCTCCAGGGACTCGCGCGGCGCCGAGATCGGTCATGCCTTCACCGAGCGCACGACGTTCGTGATTGCGCCGGATTCCAGGATCGCCGCGACGTTCTCGTCCGCCGACGACAAGATCACGCCCGAGGATCACGTCACCCGGGCGCTCGCCGCGGTCACGGAATTGAAGGGCGCCGGGGCGAAGTGAGGCTCGCGCCGCGTCAAGATCTCCTGGACGCCTGGAAAGTGAACTCGATGCCCGCCTGAGTGCCGAGCCCCGACACGCGCCGGAGTTCTTGCCGTCGCGGCTGGGCGACAATGGCGTCGCCATGCAGACACGCTTCGTCGACGCCAATGGCGTGCGGTACGCCTACCTCGAACAGGGCAGCGGACCGCTGCTCCTGCTGTTGCACGGGTTTCCCGACAACGCGCACAGCTGGGAGCATCAGCTGCCGGCGTTCGCGCAGGCCGGCTACCGCGTGGTCGCGCCGTTCCTGCGCGGCTATCCGCCGAGCGTCGCGCCGGCCGGCGCGTTCTACGATCGGGCGACGCTGGCGCAGGACATCCGCGCGCTGATCGGCGCGCTCAACGGTGGGCAGCCGGCCTTCCTCGTCGCCCAGGACTGGGGTGCCGCGGTCTCCTACGGCGTGCTCGGCGCGTATCCCGAGCTGATCCGCCGTGCCGTCCTGCTGGCGGTGCCGCACCCGGTGCAGATCCGTCGCACGCTCAAGCGCTCACCCCGGCACGTGCTGCGCTCGTTCCACTGGTTCCTGTTCCAGCTGCCCTGGCTGCCGGAGGCGCTGTGCCGCGCCGGCAACTTCGCCTTCATCGGGTTCCTGTGGCGGCTGTGGTCGCCGGACTTCCGCGATCACGCCCATGTGGCGCGGATCAAGCGCATGCTCGCCGAGCCCGGCGCGATGGAAGCGACCCTGGCCTACTACCGCGCGGCACTGAAGCCCGCGTTCCAGGACCCGGCGCTCGGGCCGTTGCGCGCGCAGCTCGACCGGCCGACGCCGGTAGCGACGCTGGTGGCCTGCGGCACGCGCGACATGCGCCGCGAGATGCTGCCGGCCCAGCGGGAGTTCTTCACCGGGGAATACGAGTGGACGACGGTGGAGGGAGCGGGGCACTTCTTGCACCGCGAGAAGCCGGAAGCCGTGAACCGGCTGGTGCTGGACTGGCTCCAGAAATAGAAAACCCCGGCAGAACCGGGGTTTTCTTTTGCAGCTTCAGGCTTAGAGCGGCTTGATCGCCGTGGCCTGCATACCCTTCGGTCCGCGCTTGGGGGTGAATTCCACGCGCTGGCCTTCCTTCAGGGTACGGAAACCGGTGCCCTGGATCTCCTTGAAGTGCGCGAAGAGGTCTTCGCCGCCGCCTTCCGGAGTGATGAATCCAAAACCCTTGGTCTCGTTAAACCACTTAACGGTGCCGGTGGCGACAGTCGACATTACGAACTTCCTTTCAAGATTTGAGGGTGCGAGCCTAACCGCCCGCGTGGTGCTCGCAATCAAGAAAGGTAGCCGGTTGGCTTACTGCTTGAAGCGACAGCGGGAATCTACATGGTCATGGATTAGTTGTCGAATCAACGTGTTCCGGGCGGATTCCGCCAGGCTCACGCCGCCCGCGCGCGCGTTCCGGCGCCGAAAAATTCGGCCACCATCGCGCGCTGCGACGCCGCGCACTCGATGCGATTGACTGCCAGCCACAGCTTTTCGCTGCCCGGGTGGTCCTGGCAGTACCACTGGATGTGCTTGCGCGCCACGCGCACGCCGCGGCCCGGGCCGTAGAACTCGTGGAGCTCGTCCAGGTGCTCGAGCAGCACCTGTCCGACCTCGTCCGGCCCCGGCGGCGCGGTGGTCTGACCAGTGGCGAGATAGGTAGAAATCTCTTTGAAAATCCATGGGTTACCAAGGGCGCCGCGGCCGACCATGACCGCGTCGGCGCCGGTTGCGTCCAGCACCGCCCGGGCCCGCTGCGGCGTGGTGATGTCGCCGTTGGCGATGACCGGAATGCGCACGGCCTGCTTCACGGCGGCGATGGTTTCGTACTCGGCCTCGCCTTCGTAGTGGTCCTCGCGCGTGCGGCCGTGCACGGTCAGTGCCGCGATGCCGCTGTCCTGCGCGATGCGGGCGATGGCGACGGCATTCTTGTGGGCCCGGTCGAACCCGGTGCGGATCTTCAGGGTCACCGGCACGTCCACCGCCTGCACCGTGGCCGCGCAGATCGCCGCGACCAGGGCTTCGTCCCTGAGCAGGGCCGAGCCGGCGTCCACCCGGCACACCTTCCTGGCCGGGCAGCCCATGTTGAGGTCGATGATCTGCGCGCCCTGCTCGACATTGAAACGGGCCGCGGCCGCCATCATTGAAGGGTCGTAGCCCGCGATCTGGACCGCGATCGGGGCGTCCTCGCCACGGTGATCCATGCGCAGTCGCGATTTCTCGGTGTGCCACAGTCGCGGGTCGCTCGTGGTCATTTCCGAGACGGCCAGGCCCGCACCGAGGCGCCGGCACAGCTGCCGGAACGGGCGATCGGTGACGCCCGCCATGGGGGCGAGGATCACGTTCGGGGCGATGAGATGGGGGCCGATGCGCATGGGGTGCGTATTCTCCGGGACATACGCTCATCCGTCGACAAGGGGGCCATGAAGCCGCAAGCTGGCCTCGTGGAATCGAAAGCCCAGGCCGACGCCTCACCCCCTTCGCCGCTGCTGCTGCTCCTCGAAGGCCGGGCCCTCGCCGAGTACGGCGTCATGCTGCTGTCCTGGCCGCTGCTGGGCCGCCTGCCGCGCGGCGATGGGCACTCGGTCCTCGTGCTCCCCGGATTTGGCGCCAGCGATGTCTCGACGGCGCCGCTGCGGCGGGCGCTGGCGCGCCTGGGCTACGACGTCCACGGCTGGGGCCTGGAGCGCAACCTCGGCATGAGCCGCGCGCTGCGGGCCGAGCTCGACCAGCGCTTCGAGCAGCTGTTTCGCTCGCGCGGCCGCCTCAGCCTGATCGGCTGGAGCCTGGGCGGCGTCTACGCGCGCGAGATGGCGCGCGCCGCGCCGCAATCCGTGCGCCGCGTCATCACGCTGGGCTCGCCGTTCAACCACCACCCGCGCGCCAACAACGCCGACCGCCTGTACCGCATGATCAACGGCGGCAGCGAGGAGATCGATTGGGAGGGGTTCGAGCGCCGGCGCGTGCCGCCGCCGGTGCCGTGCACCGCGATCTACAGCAAGAGCGACGGCATCGTCGACTGGCGCTGCTCGATGGAAGAGCCGGCGCCGAATACCGAGAACATCGAGGTGCGCGGCAGCCACCTCGGCCTGGGCGTCAACGTGGAGGCGCTGCGCGTGATCGCCGAGCGCCTGGCGCGTCCCGCCCCGGCTTAGCTTCCTTCCACTCTGAGGTCACTGCGATGCCCGAACCCAACCGGCTTGCCCGCGTCATTGCCAAGTTCGCGCCGATGCCGCCCTGGCTGAGGCGCTTGGCGATCACCAAGGTCTTCACTTCGCAGGTGCGCTTCGCCTGCACCGGCGCGGTGCAAATCCTCGAGCTCGAGGAAGGCCGCGCCGTGCTGCAGATGAAGAACCGGCGCAAGGTGCAGAACCACATCGGCACGATCCACGCGACCGGCATGGCGCTGCTGGGCGAGAGCGCCACCGGCGTGGCGCTCGGCATGACCCTGCCGGATTCGAAGATCCCGCTGCTGAAGTCGATGCACATCGACTACGTGAAGCGCGCCAAGGGCACGCTGCGCGCCGAGGCCACGCTGCCGGCCGACATGCGGGCGCGCGTGCTGGCCGAGGACAAGGGCGACTTCGCCGTGCCGGTCAAGGTGACCGACGAGACCGGCGAGGAGCCGATCAAGTGCCAGTTCGTGTGGGCCTGGGTGCCGAGGAAGAAGCCGTCCTGACCAGCCGCGCCGCGTAGAAGCCGTCCGTGCCGTCGCGGTGCGGCAGCAGCGTCAGCTCGGCCGCGAGCGTGTACTGCGGGCGCGAGCGCAGGAACGCGCTCACGATGTCCTGGTTCTCGGCCGCCAGCACGCTGCAGGTCGCGTAGACCAGGCGGCCGCCGGGCCGCACCAGCCGCTCCGCCGCCTCGAGGATGGCGCCCTGGTTGGCGGCCAGCTCCGCGAGGTCCAGGTCGCGCAGGCGGATTTCGGGATTGCGCCGCAGCGCGCCGGTGCCGGAGCAGGGCACGTCCACCATCACCGCGTCGCAGCGCACGAGCAGCGCCTGCAGGCGCACGTCGCGCTCGTGACCCAGCACCTGGGGCCGCACGATCGTCAGGCCCGAGCGCGCCAGGCGCGGGTCGAGGCGCGCGAGGCGCGCGCGGCTGGTGTCGAGGGCGTGCAGCTCGCCGCGGTTCTTCATCAGCGCGCCGAGCGCGAGCGTCTTGCCGCCGGCGCCGGCGCAGAAGTCCGCGATCACCTCGCCGGGCGTGGGCTCGACGAACACCGCCAGGCGCTGGCTGCCGGCGTCCTGCGGCTCGACCAGGCCGTCACGAAAGGCGCGCATCCGTTGCAAGGCGACGCGCTGGCGCAGCCGCAGTCCGGCCGCGAGGTCGGCGATCGGCTCGGACTCGACGCCGTCCTCGCGCAGCACGCGCTGCGCTTCTTCGCGCGTGGCCTTCAGCGTGTTGACGCGCAGGTCCACCGCGGCCTCGGCGTTCAGCGCGCGCGCCAGCGCATCGGCCTCGGCCCCGTACTGCGCCTCGAGCGCCTGCCACAGCCACGCGGGCAGGTTGCGTTGCGCGGCAGCGTCGGGCGCCGCGGCCTGCGCCAGGCGTTGCGCGAGCGCGGCGGCATCGAGTCCCTCGAGGCGCGGCAGCGCGTCGGGCGCGGTGTCGAGCGCGCGCAGCGCGTGCGCCGCGCACAGCTCGAGCGCGCTGGCCTGCGCGCCGAGCGCGGCGCGCAACGCGAAGAAATCGCGCAGCACGCCGTAGAGCAGCGTCGTGATCGTCGCGCGATCGCGCGAACCGGCGTTGCGGTGCGCGGCGAACAGCTCGCGCAGCGCGACGTCCGCGGGCTGGCGCTGATCGAGCACCTGCGCCAGCGCGTCGGCGGCGTGGCGCAGGTGTACGTGGCGCAAAACTGGCGTGCCACTACCTATTGTGCTAGCCGTCATTCGGTGCCACTATTGGCTGGGGTCGGTCGACCGCAGGCGGTGGGCCGATGGGGCCGACCACCGGATCCATCCAGACTGGATAGGAGGTACGCCATGGCAAAGAAGAAAGCCAAGAAAAAGAAAAAGAAGTAGTTTCGACTTCTTCTTGAAAAAGGGGCGTGGCGACTTTGGTCGTCACGCCCTTGTTCGTTGTGGCGCCCGAAATCGCGCGCACTCAGTCCCGCGGCTCGACGGCGACTTCGCAGCTCACCGAGTTCGCGATGTAGCAGTCGACGTGCGACTGGTGATGCATCGCGTCCAGGTCCTCCGCCGTCGGGCGCTGGTCGCCGCCCCAGCTCACCCGCGGGCGCAGCGTGACCTTCAGCATCGCGACGCGCCCCGCGGCGTTCTTGCCCATCACGCCGGCCGCGGCGTCCTCGTAGCGGTCGATGACGAAGCCTTTCCTGGCGGCGTGGAACAGGAAGAACAACATGTGGCACGACGACAGCGCCGCGACGAACGCTTCCTCCGGATCCACCGCGGCCGCATTCGACATCGGCACCGGCACGACGTGGGGCGAGCTCGAGGCCGGCACGACGGCGCCGCCGTCGAAGGTCCATTGGTGCGCGCGCGAGTAGCGCTGGTCGGTGAATTTCGCGTCGCTGCCGCGCTGCCAGGACACCGTCGCGGTGTACTCGTGCTTGCTCATGGCCGGCCCTCGAAAAGGGGCGCCAGTATGCCCGGAGCGCCGCTCAGTTGCCCCTCCCCGGCACATCGCCTAGTGTGGTCGGGACGCTGCCACGCGGCGCCGCAATGAAATGCCCGGGATTCCACCGGATCGAACAATCGTCGGAGGGAAGCGAATGAGCGCATACAAGATCATTTCCGTTGTCGGCACGAGCACCAAGAGCTGGGAGGACGCCACGCAGTCAGCGATTGGCGCTGCGGCGAAGTCGCTGCGCGACCTGCGCGTCGGCAAAGTCACCGAGATGGACGTGACGGTGGACAAGAAGGGCAAGGTCACCTCGTACCGCTGCAAGGTGGAGATCAGCTTCAAGTACGAGCTCTAGACCGGCACCAGGCTTCAGCGAACGGCCGCGGCGATCCCGCGGCCGTTTTGCTTTTGCGTTCATGGCACTACCCCTTGTATTTAATGTCGTCCGGGAGCACCATGGGTGGTATGGGAACTACGCGAGGATCCCCCATGGCTGCCCTGAGAACGATTGTCATCCTGTCGCTGACCCTGCTGGCCGGCGCGTGCGCGCAGGCCCCCGTGGTCGCCCAATCCGAAGAAGCTGCGTTCGCGCCACTGCCGCTGGTGACGAGTTCGGGACTGGTGATCGGCACGCTGTCGTACCAGTACGTCGAGGTGGGCACGAGCGAGACCGGGCCGCGCTGGGTGGTGCACGTCAAGCGTGTGGACGATCCCGATCAGGACTACGCGTTGCCGGTGGATATCGATGCGGCGAGCCGCCGCGGTGTGTTCACCGGCGCGTTGCCGGCCGGCGTCTACGCGCTGCGCGAGGCCAGCAGCGCTACCGCGCGGTATGCCCCGTCAGGGGCCGCCGTGTTCGAAGTGCAGGCCGGCGAGGTGCGCGATGCGGGTCATTACGCGCTCAACCCGGTCGGCGATCTGTAGGAGCGCCTCGTAGGAGCGCCTCTTAGGCGCGACCGTTACAGCACCTCGAACTTGATCCCCTGCTTCTTCAGGCGCTCGATCAGCGCATTGCCCATCGCCGCGGCCGGCGTGGTCTGGCCGCCGTGCTTGGGCAGGTTGTCGAACGCCAGGCACAGCGCCGACTCGGCCAGCATCTTCGAGGTCTCGCCGTAGCCGGGGTCGCCGCCGCTGACCTGCGTGACCACGCGCTTGCCGCCGCCCTCGCCGTGGAAGGTCACCTTGAACCATGATTTCGCGCGCACGTCGGCCGACGGGCCTTCGCCGGAGCTCTTGCGCGCCAGCAGCCAGTCGCGCGTCGGCTTGAACTGCGCGAGCGTGAACAGCGTGCCCGCCCCGCCGATGAGGCCGGCGACGGTGACGAGCCTCTTGATCTGCACGTAGTGGCCGTAGCGGAAGTCCGGGCCGTAGCGATCCAACGCCGCGGCCGAGCGGCGCACCACCTGCGGGTCGATGGTCGGAAACGGCACCACCCAGGACTGCAGTTCCTTCAGGTAGCGCACGCCGGACTTCACTGCGCCGATCTTGCGGCCGGCCGGCCGCGGCTCCTTCGCCTTGCGCTCCTTGGCCGTTTTCATCATCAGCCGCGCACGGCCGAAGGCGTTGATCGCCGAGTGGTAGGTGCCCGCCGAGAAGGTGCCGCCGGCGCGCACGAAGCCCTCGACCTTGAGCGGCGTGTCCGAGGGCAGCTGCTGCACGGTGAAGTACGCGCCGAGGTCGTGCGGGATGCTGTCGAAGCCGCAGGCGTGGACCATGCGGGCACCGGAGGCCTTGGCCTGCTCGTGGTAGCGCAGCCACATCAGGTCGACGAATTCCGGCTCGCCGGTGAGGTCCACGTAGTCGGTGCCGGCTGCGGCGCAGGCGGCGACCAGCGGCTCGCCGTGCAGGATGTAGGGTCCGACCGTGGTGATGACGACGCGCGTGGCCTCGGCCACGCGCTTGAGCGACTCCGGATCGCCGGTGTCGGCCGCCAGCAGCGCGAGCTTCGCGCACTCCGGGTTGATCGCCGCGAGCTGCGTGCGCACGGCCTCGAGTTTCTTCGGGTTGCGTCCGGCGAGCGCCCAGCGCGTGCCGGCCGGGGCCTGGCGCGCGAGGTACTCGGCGGTCAGCGCGCCGGTGAAGCCGGTGGCGCCAAAGACGACGATGTCGTAAGTGCGTGCGGCGGTCATGGCGTGCATCCGGTGCGAAGGGGCCCGCGATGATAGAGCTTTGCCAAGCGCTCCGTTCCCGAGCAGGGCGCATGCTAGCCTTTCGCTCCAGCTTTACGGCATCGTTGCGTGTGCATCCCGAACCCAACATGAACCTGCGCGCCCTCCTGGCCCTGATGGCGCTGGGCGCCGCCGCGCCCGCCGGCGCAACGCCCGTGTCCGCGCCGCACATCGAGGCCGAGCTCATCGCCGAGCACACCGGCTGGCTCGCCGGTGCCACCAACTGGGTCGCGCTGCGCCTCGAGCCCGAGGCCGGCTGGCACACCTACTGGCGCAATCCTGGCGATTCGGGGCTGCCGACCACGCTGGCCTGGACGCTGCCGGACGGCTGGAAGGCGGGCGAGATCGCCTGGCCGTATCCGTCGCAGCACAAGCTCGGCGAACTGGTGAATTACGGCTACGACGCGCAGACGCTGCACCTCGTGCCGCTCGAAGTGCCGGCCGGCGCCGACGGCGAACTCACCGTGAAGGCGCTGGCCAAATGGCTGGTGTGCGCGGATGTCTGCATCCCCGGGCAGGCCGAGCTGTCGCTGACGCTGCCGGTGGCCGAGATCGCGACCGCCGACCCGGTGTGGTCGCCGCGCTTCCTCGAT
>JANNLM010000113.1:0-2360 GCA_031396825.1 Gammaproteobacteria bacterium
CGAAGCGTGCCTTGTTGCCGATCGCCGCGTTGACCACCGTCGCCAGCGAACCGGCGCCCGCCGGTCCCATCAGCGGACGCGCGGAGAGGAGATTGGTGAAGTACAGCGAGGGCGTGCGCGCCGTCTTGGCCGCCTGCACCACCGGCGTGGTCCCGATCGCAAGGTCGGGCTTGAACTCGCGCAGCGCGGCCAGGTCCTGCTCGAGCGAGGCGCGGTATTGCACATGCACGCCGCGCGACTGCAGCCAGTCGAGGTCGGCGCTGCTCCACGCGGTCTTCGGACACGCCGTGCCGACGTAGCGCAGGTCGGCGCCGCTCTCGACCAGCAGGCGCGCCACCAGCAGCTCCGAGCCCTCGTAGCCGCTGAGCGTGATGCGGCCCTTGATCGGCATCTTCGCCAGGGCGCCCTTGATCGCGGGCAGGAACTTGGCCTTGGCCGCGTCGATCTTCGCCTGCGTCACGTTGGCCGCGGTCCCGATCGCCTGCAGCCAGGCCTCGGTGCCGTCGTGGCCGACCGGCGCCGAGCCCACGATCGGGCGGCCCGCGGCCGCGAACTCGCGCAGGCTGGCGGTATAGAAGGGATGCAGCGCGGCGACCACCGTGCCGTCGAGCGCGGCGTAGAGTTCGCGCCACTCCCGCGTCGGCACCACCGGCCCGGCCGCGAGGCCCATCGGCTCGAGCATCATGCCGATGCCGACCGGATCGACCGGGAACACCTCGCCGACCAGGCTGACCGTGGGCCTGCCGGCGCGACCGCCGCGCGGCGCCTGCACCGGTCCGGCCTCGATCTCGGTGCGCGCGTAGCGCAGCATCGCGCCGGCCAGCACGTCCTTGGCCTCGGCATGGGTGGGCACGCCGAAGCCCGGCACGTCGATGCCGATGATGCGCACGCCGTCGATCTCGCGCGGCAGGAGCTGCAGCGGCACGCCGCTGGCGGTCGGCACGCACAGGTTGATGATGACGATGGCGTCGTACAGCGCGGGATCGGCCAGCTTGTGCACCGCCTCGCGAATGTCCTCGAACAGCTTGCCGGTGACCAGGGTCTCGGAGTTGAAGGGCACGTAGCCGACCGTGCGGCGCGCGCCGTAGAAGTGCGAGGTGAAGGTCAGGCCATAGACGCAGCAGGCCGAACCGCTGAGCACGGTTGCGGTGCGGCGCATGCGCAATCCCACGCGCAGCGAGCCGAAGGCCGGGCACATCGATTGCGGCTGGTCGTGCGGTCCCTTCGGATAGTCCTTCGCATACCGGTCCAGGGTCTCGGACTTGCCTGCGGCCCTTGCGGCATCGGCAAGCACATCCTTGCCGGCGTGGCAGCCCATTCCGTCCACCGGCGTGCCGCGCACCGGTGGGCCGACCACCGGCGTGGCGTCCACCGGCGTGCCGTCGAGCTGCGCGCCATCGGCGCTGGCGGCGGCGGGCAGGGGCGCGATCGGCTCGGACATGGCGGGCAGTCGCTCAGACCGTCTCGTAGACGACTTCGAGCGAGGGTTTGGTGATCTCGGTGCGGCCGCACATGTCGAACTCGGTGGCTGGCTGCAGCACCACGTTGCGACCGGTGGACTCGCTGCTGAACAGGCCCAGCAGCGCGTCGTGGCCCAGCGGCGTCGGCCGTACCGGCGGCGCGGCGGCGACGTTGGTCGCGAGGGTCTCGAACAGCGAGGCCCACTGCGTGCCGGGCTTGCCGATGATCTCGTAGCTGGCGCTCTTGCGCCGGATGTCGTCGTGCGCGGGGATCGCCGCCAGCACCGGGATGCCGACCTTCTCGGCGAAGGCCGCGGCTTCGCCGGTGCCGTCGTCCTTGTTGATGACGATGCCGGCCACGCCGACGTTGCCGCCGAGCTTGCGGAAGTACTCCACCGCCGAGCAGACGTTGTTGGCCACGTACAACGACTGCAGGTCGTTGCTGCCGACCACGATGACCTTCTGGCACATGTCGCGCGCGATCGGCAGGCCGAAGCCGCCGCAGACCACGTCGCCGAGGAAATCGAGCAGCACGTAGTCGAAGCCCCACTCGTGGAAGCCGAGCTTCTCCAGCGTCTCGAAGCCATGGATGATGCCGCGCCCGCCGCAACCGCGGCCGACCTCGGGGCCGCCGAGTTCCATCGCGTAGACACCGTCGCGCTTGAAGCAGACGTCGCCGATGGCCACCGCTTCACCAGCGAGCTTCTTCTTCGACGAAGTTTCGATGATGGTGGGGCAGGCCCGGCCGCCGAACAGCAACGAGGTGGTGTCGCTCTTCGGGTCGCAGCCGATCAGCAGCACCTTCTTGCCCTGCTGCGCCATCATGTAGCTGAGGTTGGCGAGCGTGAAGCTCTTGCCGATGCCACCCTTGCCGTAGATCGCGATGATCTGCGTTTCCTT
>JANNLM010000163.1:0-9598 GCA_031396825.1 Gammaproteobacteria bacterium
GGCGGCGCCACAGCACGAAGCCGGCGGTGTAGGTGCCGCTCTGCTCGGTCAGGATCAGCGGCTGCACGCCGGCGTGCAGCTTCAGGTACAGCGCGCGGTCGCCGACCTGCGCCGCGTGCAGCATCAGCGGCGCCAGGTCCAGCGCGTGCACCGACGCGCCGTCCTTGCGCGTGACGCCGTGGTCGCGCACCCAGCGGCGCACCTCGCTGTCGAGCAGCTGCGCCGCGCTGCGCACGTCGTCGTCGACCGCCCCCGGTGCGCCCGCGCCGGGCAGCACCGCGCAGGCCGCGAGCGCGAGGCTGGCGAGGGCGAGCAGCGCGCGCTCAGGTCGCATCGGCGCCCTCCTCCTGGCCGCGCTTCTCGTGCAGCCGCCGCCACTGTTCCTCGCTGGCGTAGACGCGCCAGCCGCCGCGGTCGTAGATCAGCGTGTAGCCGGTCAGGCCGTGGGTGTAGGCCTTCGGGAAGTAACGCAGGATCAGGTCGACCTGGCGCGGGTCGCGCCCCAGCGACGGCACCGCAATCCAGTTGGTGCTGGGCTGGCCGCCGTTGACGCTTTCCTTGAACCGGTCCGAGAAGGTCAGCACGAGCCCCTTGGCGCCGCCGCGCGCCGCGATGACGGCATACGCCGTGTTCTCGTCGATCATCACGCCGTCGAGGTCGCGCAGCCACAGGCCGAGCTCGAGGTCGGGCTGGTGGGGCGCCTCCGCGGTGCGGCCGGCGAAGGCGTCGAACCAGCCGGCCATGCCGACGCCCGGGTATTTCTGGAACAGCGCCAGCGAGCCGATCATGCCGGCGAGCATCAACGCCAGCAGCATGGCCGGCCGGTCGCGCATCAGCAGGCCGGTGGTCTGCAGCGCCATGACGCCGCCGATGACCAGCACCAGGATGTCGGCCGGCGACTGCGTGAACTCGGCCCAGGTCGCGAGTCCGGAGGCGAACACCGGCATGCCGGCCAGCGCCAGGCCGGCGGCGTAGGCGCGCGTCTTGCGCATCGGCCGCATCTGCACCAGCAGCAGCACCGGGTAGCAGATCGCCAGCAGCGCGGCCGAGATCGCGGTCGCCGACAGGAAATTGTTGCCGTACTCGGCGCGCCACGGCAGGTAGTCGTTCGACACGCGCGCGCCGAGGAACGGCGAGGCCGGGTCCTTGAGGAACGCCAGCGAATCGCCGGTGTAGATCCAGTTCAGCGCGAACCAGATGCCGATCATGAACACCAGCGGCGAGTACAGCACCAGGATCGGCGCCACCGGGTTGATGTTCATGATGTGGCGCTGCACCACCAGCGGCAGCAGCGGCAGCAAGGTCAGCGACAGGTACAGCGAGCGCGCGTCGGTGATGAAGAACAGCAGCAGGACGGCGCCGAGCACGATGTGCGAGTGCAGGCTGTGCGAGTAGCGCAGCACGATCATGGACAGCCCGAGCATGTAGTACAGCGTGATGCCGAGCATCTCGCCGCCGCCGTTGGTCGCGCCCCACAGGAACACCGGGTTGGCGGCGGTCAGCAGCACGATCGCCGCGACCATCGGCCACGACACCGAGGCCCGGCGCAGGCGCCAGGTGAAGTGCGTCAGCAGGCCGGCCGCGGCCGCCGCCGAGATCAGGTAGGGCGCCTGCGGCGTCTTCAGGCCGGGCACCAGCGACAGCAGGGTCAGCAGGTAGTACTGCACCTGCGGGTACAGCAGCACGAAGCGGTTGAAGCCGCCCTGCGGCGCGTCGAGGCTCGCGATCACCGTGCTCCAGCCCCACAGCGCGCCGTCGTTGACGTAGTTACGCGACAGCAACCACAGCGACAGCGACAGGAACGCGGCGGTCCACGCGGCGAAGTACAGCGGCCAGCCCAGCGTCACGCGCCTGGCCAGCGCGCGGCGCTTCCTGGCCGACGGCGACTGCACCGCGTGCGGCGCGGTCGCGATCATGGTGCGGCCCTCGCTCATTGCGCCGCCTCCGCCAGCTCGACGGCGGTCTGGCGGCTGATGCCGTGCTGGGTCTTCTCCCAGTAGAACGGGTTGTGGATCAGCTGCCAGAGTCCCTTGTAACCGGCGATCGACATGAGGGCCCAGTACGCGGGCGCCGTCAGCGCGTGCCACAGCAGCTCGTAATAGCCGCGCTTGTAAGCGCCGAGCATGAAGAAATAAATCATCGCGGCGTTGCCGAACAGCAGGTTGAACAGGCTGAAGCTCACCACCCACGGCGGGAAGTACACGTCGAGCCCGCCGACCAGCCCGACCGCCCAGCCGCCGAACAGCAGCCACAGGATCGGGTTCAGCAGGCAGCAGATGACGGTGCCGCCGATGAAAAATTGAAAGCCCCAGAAGCCCACGTGGCCCAGGCTGCGGTACAGCTTGGCGGGCGTGCGCATGTGCACGAGATAAGTCTGCAGGTAGCCCTTGATCCAGCGCGAGCGCTGCCGGATCCAGTTGCCGATACGCGTGTTGGCTTCCTCGTAGGTGGTGGCGTTGACGACCTGGACGGTCAGCCCCTTCTGCGTCATGCGCACGCCGAGGTCGGCGTCCTCGGTCATGTTGTACGGGTCCCACGCCAGCAGGCCGCGCAGCGTGTCGGTCTTGAAGTGGTTCGAGGTGCCGCCGAGCGGGATCGGGATCTTCAGCGCCTCGAGCCCCGGCAGCAGCAGGTCGAACCAGGTCGAGTACTCGAGCGTGAACATCCGCGTCAGCCAGTTCTCGTCGCGGTTGTAGTAGTTCAGGCGGCACTGCATGCAGGCGACGTTGCTTGGGGCCTTGCGGAACGCGATCACCACTTTCTTGAGCTGGTCCGGCTCGGGCTTGTCCTCGGCGTCGAAGATGGTGATGTACTCGCCCTGGGCGAAGTGCAGCCCGTAGTTGCAGGCCTTCGGCTTGGTCTGCGGGTGGCTCGGCGGCACGCGCACGATCTCGAAGATCGACTCGAGCTGCAGCTTCTTGGCGGCCTCGATGGTCTCGGTGTCGCCTTCCTCGAGCAGCAGCTTGATGTCGAGCTTGCTGCGCGGGTAGTTGAGCTTGCGCAACGCGCTGGCGAGGATCGGCAGCACCTCGGGCTCCTTGTACATCGGCACCAGCACGCTGTAGTGCGGCAGGTCGGCGTCGTTGAGCGAGCGCACTTCGCTGGCGGTGATCTTGTACTCGGAGGCGCGCGCGGCGCCGTACCACGACAGCAGGGCGCGCAGGCCGAAGGTCAGCAGGTAGAACATCGCCACCACGGTGTTGATGACGATGATGGTGGGTGTCGGCGCCAGGAACAGCCCGGCGAACACCAGCGACACGATGACGCCCAGCCCGATCACCTGCGGCGGCGTGATGACGGTGCGCGCCGAGTACTCGGGCGCCGCGTCGGCCAGGCTCGACAGCGCGGCGCGGCTCATCTCGGCGCCGAAGTGCTTCTGCAGCATCCACAGCACGTCGAATTTCGAGGTCACCGCGACGTCGAAGCGGTCGCCGTAGCGCCGCGCGCCGAACTCGTCCACCTCGGGGCCGGGCCGGCTGGTCACCAGCCAGACCACGCCGTTCTCCTTGCGCCACGGCATGACCACCAGGCGCCGGTACTCGGCCATGTCCTCGACGCGCAGCAGGTCCTCCTGCGGCGGTTCGCGCGTCAGGTCGACGAAATCCTTGCCGAGCTGCAGCGCGAGCGCGCGGTGGAAGTCGAACGAGCGCACGAAGCCTTGCGACTGCAGCACGCTGCCCAGCGGCGTGCCCCACTGCTTGGACAGCGCCAGCGCCTCGTTGAGCTGGCCGGCGGTCAGCTTGTGCTGCGTGAGCAGGATCTCGCCGATCGGCTTGCCGCGCAGGTTGGGCTGCGGCGCAAGGGTGCTCACGCGTTACCCCGCCTGCGAGCGGCGCGTGCGGCGATAGAGGTAGACCAGGCCGGCAATGATGACGACCCAGGCGATGATGAACAGCGCCGGGCGCAGGGCGCCGCTGTCGGCGAACCAGCCTTTGGTCTCGGGATAATCGACGCGGTAGTCGCGCGTCTCGCCGATGCGCAGCGCCAGCTGGCCGCCGTTCTGCGCCAGGAAGGCGAGGTTCTCGTCCTCGAACAGCGCGCGGCGCGCGGGCCCGCCGGCGTAGCCGGCGGTGCTCTTGAGCCAGACGCCGCCCTGGCCGCCGGTCTCGACCATCTGCAGCACGGTCGTGCTGGTGTCGCCGGCGAAATCGAGCAGCATCAGCGGCTCGCCGGTGGCGTTGCTGCGCAGGCGCACGCGGCCCTCGTCGAAGCGTACCCAGGCGCGCGGTTCCCACTGCGGGTCGCCGATGACGAAGAACGGGCCGGTCGGCTTGACCGGCGCGCCGCTCTCGTACACGCGCAGTTGCGGCGGCGGCGTGTCGGGCCAGAAGTGCTCGCCGAGCGAGACCAGCATCGGGATGATCTGGGTGACGGCGGACAGCGCCTCGCGCGACACGTACAGCTCGAGGCGCTGCTGGTGCGGCACCAGCTCGGCGAACGTCGCCGGCGCCTCGTTCAGCGGCCGCGTCTCGATGATCGAGTCCGGCGACAGCGACAGCGGGTAGGGCGCCGAGGCGAGCTTGCAGTCGGCGGCGAGCTGGTCGCGCTGGGCGACGATCTTGAGGTTGTTGCGCGCGCGCAACTGGATGCGCGGCAGGTCGAACTCGAGCAGCTCGCCCTTGCCGGCTTCCTTCAGCGCGGCCGAGTGAACCAGGCGGTCGTTGAAGTAGACCGAGATGAAGGTCGGGCCGCGGATTTCGGCCACGCGTGGCCCGTAGATCTCGAGCGAGGCGCGCGCCGGGCGCTGGCTGATGCCCATCGGGCCGAACGGCAGCGGGATGTGCCATTCGCTCGAGAAGCTGAACAGGCGCTCGCTGTCGTCGAAGCCCAGGCGCTTGAGGCGCACGATGTCCTCGGCCTCGCGCAGCTGCGGCCAGTCGCCGACGGCGGCGACGTCGATCTCGGCGGCGGCCGCGGCGTCGCGCCAGGGCAGGCGCAGCATGGCGGCGGCGGCCAGCGGGCGCGCCGAGTCGATCAGGATGAAGGCGCCGTCGCGCGAGCGCACCAGGCGCAGGTTGGCGGCGCCGGCCAGGGCCTGGCCGTTGCGCGCGTAGCGCCCGGACGGCGCCAGCACGATGTGCGCGCGGGTCGGGCCACTGGCGGGCAGCTCCTCGTAGCTGACCTTGTGGCCCTGGCGGAACAGCAGCGTCGCCACGTGGAACAGGGCCTGGAACTCGTCCTGCGTCAGCCCCGACAGCGGCGCGGCGACGATGACGTCACGCGGCAGCAGCGACAGCGCGGCCTGCACCGTGGGCGGCAGCGGGTCGCGCGAGACCACCTGCAGGCCGGAGCCGGGCGTCAGGTGGGCGTAGGCGCCGACCAGCTTCTGCGACAGGCACACGTCGGGGTGCACGAACAGCGAGTAGTCGATCTCGAGCTCGACGAAATCCTTCTCGAGGTCGAGTGGCGTGAGCGGGATGATCACGCGGCGCGTGGTGCCGCTCTTGCCGCGCTGCGCGGCCTGGCGGATGGTGTCGTTGACCCGGAACTGCAGCGAGCTCTCGGGGATCAGCAGCTCGCCGAACTCGACGTCGAAGGCGAGCTGGGCGCGCAGCACCGGCACCCCCGGCGGCAGCGGCAGGAACAGCCGGCGCGTGCCCTGGCTGCCCTCGAGCGTGAAGCCGTCGCTGAAGCCGACGCGCTCGAGCGACATGATCGTGCTGTTCCAGTTGTTGGCGCCGCCGGCGTTCTGGACGTCGATCGGAGGCAGCGTCAGCGCATCGGCGGCGCGCGCCGCGGGCGCCAGAGCCATTGCAAGGATGCAGAGCGCCCCATACGGGAAAGCCCGCCAGCGAATGCCCATGCTGCCCCCAGTGAGTGCCGCCAACCACTTTTTTGTGGGGGCCATCGTACCCCCAATACCCGCCGCCCCGCGGTAGAGCGTTCCTACCGGTTGGTGCCCGCCCGCCCGTAAATGTCGTCGAAGCGCACGATGTCGTCCTCGCCCAGGTACGAGCCGCACTGCACCTCGATCAGTTCGATCGGCTCTTTGGTCGTGTTTTCCAGCCGGTGCTTGCTGCCCAGCGGGATGAAGCACGACTGGTTCTCGCTCAGGTCGAACACCTTGTCGTCGATGGTGACCTTGGCCGTGCCCCTGACCACGATCCAGTGCTCGGCGCGCTTGTGGTGCATCTGCAAGCTCAGTTTCTGGCCCGGGTTCACGCCGATGCGCTTGACCTGGAAGCCCGGTGCATTGGCGATCGAGTCGTACCAGCCCCACGGCCGGTAGACCTTGGGGTGGTTCTCGGCCTCGGGGCGCCTCTGCGCTTTCAGCGACTCGACGATCTTCTTGACGTCCTGCGCGTGGTCGCGCGTCGTCACCAGCACGGCGTCGCGCGTCTCGACCACGATCTGGTTCTCCACGCCCACCGCCGCGACCAGGCGGCCCTCGGCGTGGATCAGGGAGTTCTTGACGTCGTGCAGCCAGACGTCGCCGCGGGTGAAGTTCTTGCCGCGCTTGTCGGTCGGCGGCAGGTTGCCGAGGAAGCTCCAGGTGCCGACGTCGTCCCAGCCGGCGTCGAGCGGCACCAGCGCGATGGCCTGCGTCTTCTCCATCACCGCGTAGTCGATCGATTCCTTGCGCGCCTGCTTGAACGACGCGGCGTCGAGCCGGATGAAATCCGCGTCACGCCTGGCCTTGGCCAGCGCCTGCTCGCAGGCCGCCAGCATCGCCGGCTCGAGCCGTTGCACTTCGGCCAGCAGCTGCCTGGCCTCGAACAGGAACAACCCGCCATTCCAGTAGTAGCCACCGGCCTTCAGGAAGCGCGCAGCTTTCTTCGCGTCGGGCTTCTCGACGAAGGCGGCGACTTCGCGCGCGCCTTTCACCGAGGCGCCATTGCTCTTGAGCGGCTTGCCCGCTTTGAGATACCCGTAACCCGTCTCCGGTCGCGTCGGCTTGATGCCGAAGGTCACGATGCGGCCGTGGGCGGCGGGGCGGGCGGCCTGCACCGCGCGCACGAAGGCGTCTTCGCGGGCCACGGCCTGGTCGGCCGACATCAGCAACACCTGGGTGCCGGCGCCGTGCTTCTGCTTCGCCAGCAGCGCCGCGACGATCGCGGCCGGCGCGGTGTTGCGGCCCTCGGGCTCGAGCACCAGGGTGGCGTTGCCCAGGCCGACTTCGCGCAGCTGCTCGGCCACGAGGAAGCGGTGCTGCTCGCCGCAGATCACCACCGGGGGCAGGGAATCGGGGATCTTCTTGGCGCGCAGCGCGGTGTTCTGCAGCAGGCTGCGGTCGTTGGTCAGCTTGAGCAGCTGCTTGGGGTAGAGCTCGCGCGACAGCGGCCACAGCCGCGTGCCGGAACCGCCGGCCATCAGCACAGGAAGCAAGGAAGCCATCACGCGCACCTTATTGAGTGGGCCTTGTTGTTGTGGGCCGACATGCTACTCCCGACCTTTAAGGACCGATTCGCGCCGATAGGTTTCACCCACCGTTCGTCGGCTGACCTTTCGATAAGTCCGGGCCAACCTGGTTACGGGGTGACCCGCCAAAAATCCCCCTTCCAAACCGGCTGATTTCGCTACAGGTTATCCACAGGTTTTTGGCACGCTTTCCCAGTGGTTAACCAATACCTGTAGGGGTTTGACGGGTTTCACGACCCAATATATTGTGTTCGGCAAGCTCCGGGAGTCTCCCTGTACAACTACGGAGCCTCTAGAGATATCGCTTGTAACTGTCAGATTTAGCTGGGGGAGAGGACCTACAACATGCACACCACCACAACCACCCCCGAGACCCTGCGCCTGCCCAACGTTCCCGAGGCCACCGAGCCTGCGGAAGTGGCGGCGACGGCGCCCGGCACCGTCAAGGTGATCCGGCGCAACGGCAAGGTCACGGGATTCGACGCATCCAAGATCAACATCGCCATGACCAAGGCCTTTTTGGCCGTGGAAGGCGGCAGCGCGGCTGAAAGCTCGCGCGTGCGCGAAAAGGTCGAGGCCCTGACCGAGCAGGTCGTGAACGCGCTGACGCGCCACGTCGCCGGCGGCGGCACGATCCACATCGAGGACATCCAGGACCAGGTCGAGTTGGCGCTGATGCGCGCCGGCGAGCACAAGGTCGCGCGCGACTACGTCATCTATCGCGAGCAGCGCGCCCAGCAGCGCAAGGCCGAAGCCGCGGCGAAGACCGCCGCCGCGCCCCGGCAGGCCGCCGCGCCGGCGCTGACCGTCAAGCTCGACGACGGCGTCAGCGTGCCGCTGAACATCGAGCGCATGCGCCGCGTCGCCACCGAAGCCTGCTACGGCCTGACCGGCGTGGACGCGGAGGCCGTGGTGTCCGCCGCCCTGCGCGACCTGTACGACGGCATCCCGGAGGGCGAAGTCGCGCAGGCGCTGACGCTGTCGGCGCGGGCGCTGATCGAGAAGGAGCCCAACTACACCTACGTGTCGGCGCGCCTGCTGACCGACTCGATGCGGCACGAGGCCATGAAGTTCCTCGGCCTTGCCGAGACCCGGCCGACCTTCGAGGAGATGAAGGGCCTGTACGGCGACTACTTCCGCGAGTACGTGCACAAGGCCGCCAAGCTCGAGCTGCTCGACCCCAAGCTGACCACGTACGACCTCGAGCGCCTCGGCACCGCGCTGCTGCCCGAGCGCGACCAGCAGTTCGACTACCTCGGATTACAAACACTTTACGACCGTTATTTCATCCACTCGCACCGGGTGCGTTTCGAGCTGCCGCAGGCGTTCTTCATGCGTGTGGCGATGGGCCTGGCCATCAACGAGGTGGACCGCGAGGGCCGCGCCATCGAGTTCTACAAGCTGCTGTCGAGCTTCGACTTCATGAGCTCGACACCGACGTTGTTCAACTCCGGCACGCTGCGCCCGCAGCTGTCGTCGTGCTACCTGACCACGGTGCCGGACGACCTGCACGGGATCTTCGGGGCGATCCACGACAACGCGATGCTGTCGAAGTTTGCCGGCGGCCTTGGCAACGACTGGACGCCGGTGCGCGGCATGGGCGCCTACATCAAGGGCACCAACGGCAAGTCACTGGGCGTCGTGCCCTTCCTGAAAGTGGTCAACGACACTGCGGTCGCCGTGAACCAGGGCGGCAAGCGCAAGGGCGCGGTGTGCGCCTATCTGGAGACCTGGCACCTGGATATCGAGGAGTTCGTCGAGCTGCGCAAGAACACCGGCGACGACCGCCGCCGCACCCACGACATGAACACCGCCAACTGGATTCCCGACCTGTTCATGAAGCGTGTATTCGACGGCGGCGAGTGGACGCTGTTCTCGCCCAGCGATGTGCCCGATTTGCACGACCTGTACGGCGTGGCCTTCGAGGAGCGTTACGAGCACTACGAGCAACTGGCGCGCAGCGGCAAACACAAGCTGTTCAAGACCGTCAAGGCCGAAAACCTGTGGCGCAAGATGCTGAGCATGCTGTTCGAGACCGGCCACCCGTGGATGACCTTCAAGGATCCGTGCAACCTGCGCTCGCCGCAGCAGCACGTGGGCGTGGTGCACTCCTCCAACCTGGGCACCTATATCACGCTCAACACGGACATGGACGAAATCGCCGTCTGCAACCTGGGCTCGGTGAACCTGCCCCAGCATATCGACGAAAACGGCCGCCTGGACCTGGCGAAGCTGCAGC
>JANNLM010000170.1:0-3515 GCA_031396825.1 Gammaproteobacteria bacterium
TGTCCAGCTGGCCCTGGCCCTGGAAGGCGAGGCCGAGCATCTTGTTGCTTTCCGCGCCCTCGGCTTCGGAGGTGAGCTTCAGCTTCTCGGTCAGGCGCAGGCGCTTGATCGTCATGAACAGGTGGCCGGTCACCAGCAGCAGCGCCGGGATCATCAACTTGAGCCACAGCGCGCTGCCGGACATCAGCGTCAACTCGGTTCCCACCAGCGCGACGGCGCCGCCGCCGGTGATGGCGGCGGCGATGCCGGGGGACAGCCGCGGCAACAGCGCGGCCAGGTAGACCGCGATCAGCAGCAGCGCGAGCAGCTCGACCCAGCCGCCCCAGGCGGGCCGCAGGTAGAAGTCCTGCTGCAAAATCGTCGACACCGTGTGGGCCAGGATCTCGACCGGCTTCATCTGCGGATCCACCGGGGTCGGGAACGAGTCGGCGATGCCCAGCGCGGACGGGCCGATCAGCACGACCTTGTCCTTGAATGCGGCCGGCGGGATCTTGCCGCTGATGACGTCAAAGAACGAAGCCATCGGGAACGGCGGCTTGCCGTTCTGCTCGCCGTAATAATGCGTGTACATCAGCAGCTCGGGGCCGGTCTTGAGTTCCAGGCCGCCCATCGCGATGCCTTCGCCGAGCCGCACTTCGATGTCGGCGGGCTTGAGGTTCAGCGCCTGCGCGGCGAGCATCAGCGCGAACGAGCCGTAGAGCTGGTCGAAGTGCTGCAGCGCCAGCGCCTCGAAGCGGTTGGCGCCGTCCACGTCGAGCGTATTGGTCAGGTGGCCGATGGCGGCCGCGGCCGTGCCGAGCTCCGCCAGCGGCACCGACACGCCTTCCTGCGTCGGCACCGGCAGCCAGCCGTTGCTGCGCGCGTTGACGCGGTCCACGACGTTGCCCAGCGCGTTGCGGCTGACGTACTCGGGCAGCGGCGCGTCGGGATTGCCGGCCGGCACGCCGAGCGCGGCGAAGGTCATCGCCAGCACGCTGGGCGGGCCCTTGGCCATGGCCTCGGCCAGCACCTTGTCGACCGACAGCGTGGCCTGGGCTTCGGCGACCTTGGCGGCGATGGCCTGCAGGTCGGCCTCGTATTTCGTGGCGAGCCCGGTGGCGGCAAAGCTGCGCGCCAGCGGTGCGGCAGGCTTGTTGCGCGCCGCGAGGTCCCTGAGCGCCGTGCCGTGCGCCTGGATCTCGGCCGGAGCCGCGCCGATCGAGGACTGCTCGATCATGCCGGCGATCTCGTTGATGTACTGCAGGCCCGGGTCTTCCTGGGCCTCGGTGAACAGCACCGAATTGCCGACCGCCTTGGCACCGCCCTCGCGCAGCAGGTCCATCATCATCGCGTGCAGGTTGCGCGGCCACGGGAAGCGGCCGAGGTTGCGGATGGATTCGTCGTCGATCGCGATGATGGCGACCTTGTCGCTCGGCGCGCGGTCGCGCGAGCGCACGCCGAGGTCGTAGGCGTAGCGCTCGAGGCCCTGGAAGCTGTCGCTCAGGACGACATGCGCGAGCACCAGGAAGAGAACGGTGAACGCCAGCGCAGCAAACCAGTCCTTCGACCAGAAGCGTTCCTTCACCTAAAGGCGCCCCGACTTTTTAAGTTATGTGTGCGGCATAATAGCTTGTTTTCAAAGCCCTAAAAAACTCCCCCGATGGCTCGCGCCAAGACCCATTTCGTCTGCCAGAACTGCGGCGCCGGCTTCCCGAAATGGGCGGGCCAGTGCGCCGACTGCGGCGAATGGAACTCGCTGGTCGAAGGGGTCGCCGAAAAGGCGCCGCGCGGTGGCGGGCCCGTGGCGGCCGTGCGCCGGCTCAGCGAAGTGCGGGCCGAAGACGCGCCACGCGTGAGCACGGGCATGGACGAGATGGATCGCGTGCTGGGCGGGGGCCTGGTGCCCGGCGCCGTCATCCTGATCGGTGGCGACCCCGGCATCGGCAAGTCCACGCTGCTGATGCAGGTGCTGGGCGCCGTGCAGGGACGGCTGCGCGCGGTCTACGTGACCGGTGAAGAATCGTTGTCACAGGTCAGCCTGCGCGCGCAGCGCCTGGGCTTCAAGGACCTGGACCTGCCGGTGCTGTCGGAAACGGCGATCGAGCAGGTGCTCGGCCAGTTGCAAGTCGAAAAACCGGGCCTCGCCGTGATCGACTCGATCCAGACGCTCTACACCGATGCACTCGACTCCGCGCCGGGCTCGGTGTCGCAGTTGCGCGAGTGCGCCGCGCAACTGGTGCGCTACGCCAAGTCCAGCGGCTGTGCCGTCGTGCTGGTCGGCCACGTGACCAAGGAAGGCGCCATCGCCGGGCCGCGCGTGCTCGAGCACATGGTGGACACGGTGCTGTACTTCGAGCACGACGCCGGCAGCCGTTTCCGCCTGGTGCGCGCGGTCAAGAACCGCTTCGGCGCGGTCAACGAGCTCGGCGTATTCGCCATGGGCGACCGGGGGCTCAAGGAAGTCCCGAATCCCTCCGCAATCTTCCTTTCCGGACAGGAGCAGCCCACGCCGGGCAGCGCGATCACGGTCACGCGCGAGGGCACGCGACCGCTCCTGGTCGAGGTGCAGGCGCTGGTCGACCAGTCGCCGCTCGCTAATCCGCGGCGCGTCGCGCTGGGGCTGGAGCAGAATCGGCTGGCGATGCTGCTGGCGGTGCTGCACCGCCACGGCGACGTCGCGGTGTTCGACCAGGACGTGTTCGTAAACGTAGTCGGCGGGATACGGCTGCAGGAAACCGCGGCCGACCTCCCGATACTGCTGGCCGTCATGTCGTCCTTCCGCGACCGTCCGCTGGGACGCAAACTGGTCTCGTTCGGCGAAGTGGGCTTGTCGGGAGAGATCCGGCCCGTGCCCAACGGCGAGGACCGCATCCGCGAGGCGGCCACGCACGGCTTCGAGCGCGTGATCCTGCCCAAGGCCAACGCGCCCAAGCGCAAGCCCGCGGGCGGGATCGAGATCGTTGCGGTCGAGCGCCTGTCGGACGCGATTGCAGCGCTTTGAAACACTCGCGCTAGCGGTCGAGCGCGGCGAGCTCGCGGTTCAGCAGCTCCGGATCGCCCAGGTAGAGCTCGCGCAGCCGCTTCAGGGACATAAAGCTGGCCAGGTCCATGCGCTGGAAGCAAAAGCCGATGAAGTTCTCGCCCACATGCGCGACGCGCGCGTTGGCGCTGACGATGACCAGGGGATTGACCCGCAACTCCAACCGCTGGGTCTTGCCGACCTCGCCCTGCCATTCGCGCGGGCGCTCCACCAGCGCGCCCTTGAGCGCGATGTCGACCAGGGTGCTTGCCCACATTTCCCGGTCGGAATAGAGCCGCACGGCGGCGTCGACGCGGACGCGCTGGAACTGCCTGCGGTTATCCGGATCGGGTACTAGGCTCACGTGCTGGATACGGGTCCGGTTGCGTGTCGGGCCGGATCCCACGGGATCCGGAAGGCGCGTTAATTCAGGCGATCCGTTGCAGCACGATCTCGCGCACGAATTTACTTCCGAGAAAGCCTAGCAGCAACAGGGCCATGCCCCACAATGCCATGC
>JANNLM010000172.1:0-8928 GCA_031396825.1 Gammaproteobacteria bacterium
GCGGCGGCCTTGATCTCCCACCACTGGTCGACCAGCGCGCCGTGGCGGCCCGGGCCGAAGAAGGCGAAATACAGGCACAGCCCGTCGGTGTAGCTGTGCGTGCTGCGCGTGGACACCGCACCGAAGCCGCACACCTTGGTCACGGCCTGCAACGTCGCTTCGCGCACGGCGTGATAGAAGGCCGGCACTGCCGACCACGGCACCGCGGTCTCGAACGTGTCGGAGATCACGCCGTAGTCCATCAGCGCATCGCGGATGTACGGCTGGCGGAAAAAGGTGCTCTTCCAGTCGCCAACCGCTTCTTCCGCATCTTTCTGCTGGACCTCGCCGCCGTGCTGGCGGCAGAGCTCCTGCGCCGCCGCGAACGTCTCGGCCAGCGGCGCGCCGGCCGACTCGAAAGCCAGCACCATCAGCGCGCCGGTCGCGGCCTTGCCGCTGAATGCGCGCGACAGCAGGTGCTCGTAGGGATCCAGGATGCGCAGCTGCGTCGGGTAAATGCCGGACTGCAGCAACGCGCGCGCCGCCTCCAGCGCCGCCTCGAACGTCTTGAACCGAACGCCGGCGGACACGCGCTGCGTCGGCAGCGCCACGCAACGCAGGTGCACGTCGGTGATCACGCCGAGCGTGCCTTCGCTGCCGCACCACAGCCGGTTGGGATCGGGACCAACGCTCGATGCCGGCAGGCGCCGCGTCTCGGCGCGGCGGCCATCGGGCAGCGTCACGCCGAGCGCCTGCACCCGGTCCTCGATCTTGGCCAGACCGGTGGAGAAATGCCCGGCGCCGCGCGTCGCCACCCAGCCGCCGAGCGTGCTGTGGAAATACGACTGCGGGAAATGGCGCACGGCCAGGCCGTGCGGCTTGAGCGCGTCCTCGAGCTCGGGGCCGAGGATGCCGGCCTGCGCATGGACCGTGCGCGAGCGCGCATCGACATCGAGCACGCGATTCATCCCGCGCAGCGACAGCGTCACGACGCCGGGATACGCGGCCATGCCCTCGGCGTTGATGCCGCCGCACACGCTCGAGCCGGCGCCGTACGGGATCAGCGCGTAGCGCCGCGCGTTGGCCCACTCCAGCACCTGCGCCAGCTCATCAGAGTTGCGCGGGCGCGCCACGGCGTCGGGCACGTCCTGCAGTCTTGCGCCGCGCAGGCTGGCGAGGTCGCGAAAGCTGCGGCCGCGCGCGTGCAACAGGCGCTCGCCATGCGAGGTGAACACGCAGGCGGCGAGTTCGTCCGGAACTGCGATGCGGGCTGCCGGCAGGGCGACCTGCTCCGGCGCCGGGGGGCGCGCGCCGCTCCAGCGACTTGCCGCCGAACCAGGCCCCGGCGACCCTGAGCACCGATTCGCGCTCGCGTTCGTCGAGCGCGTCCTCGACGTAACCCCAGGCCACGGGGTTCAGCGTCTTGCCGCTCATATGATGCGCAGCTCGCGCTCGACCGCCTTCTTGCCGCGGCTCTCCCAGCAGCTCAGCTGCAGGACGCCCTTGGTATCGACCGAGATCAGCAACTGGCGCCCGGAGTGCGCGTCCGCGGCCGCACCCGAACGGTAGCGCGCCCACAGCGTCTCGCCACCACCGGCGCCGTCGGTGTTGGCGTGCAGCGCCGCCGGCACGCCGTCGCGCGCGCCAATCACGCCGTGAACAGGCTCACCGGCGGCTTTCTGTGCCTCGGCGAGCAAGGCGATGGCCAGCCGCCGCGGCAGGATCAGCGGGTCGGCACTCATGCGGGGTTCATCGGGCGCACACCGGGCACGCCGGGTCGCGCGCGAAGGCCACGGTTTTCCAGCTCATGTCCAGAGCATTCCACACTTGCAGGCGGTTGACGTCGCCTTCGCGGCCGAGCAACAGCTTCAGCGCCGCCAGCGCCTGCAAGCTGCCGAGCGTGCCGACCACCGGGCCGAGGATGCCGGCCTCCTCGCAGGCCTCGGCCGCCTCGCCTGCCTGCGGGAACAGGCAGGCGTAGCAGGCGCCGTCGGCGCGGCGCACGTCGAACACGGCGAGCTGGCCCTCGAAGCGGATCGCCGCGCCGGACACCAGCGGCTTCCTCGCACGCACGCACTCGGCGTTGATGGCGAAGCGCGTGGGGAAGTTGTCGGTGCAATCGAGCACCACGTCGGCGGCGGCGATCATCTGCGCCAGTCGCGCGGGTTCAAGCCTGCCTTCGAAGGCCTCGATCTGCACCTCGGCGTTGAGCGCGGCGAGCTGCTCGCGCGCCGCCTCGGTCTTGGGCCGGCCGACGTCGCCGGCGCGATACAGGATCTGGCGCTGCAGGTTGGCCGGCTCGACGCGATCGCGGTCGGCGATCAGCAGGCGGCCGAGGCCGGCGCCGGCGAGGTACAGGCTCGCCACCGAGCCCAGGCCGCCGAGGCCGATGACCAGCGCGCTGGAGTCGCGCAGCAGCTGCTGGCCGTGCACGCCGACTTCGCGCAGTACGACCTGGCGGCTGTAGCGGCTGAACTCGGCGCTCACCGGGTCTGGCCGCCCGTGGCGCGCTCGAGCCCGGCAAGATCGCGGCGCGTTTCCACGCGCGCGAAGCCGACCGCGGCGAACAGCGCGCGCACCGCCGCGCCCTGTTGCGCGCCGTGTTCGACCAGCAGCCAGCCGCCGGGATTCAGGTGCTGCGGCGCGCCGGCGACGATGGCGCGCAGCGCATCGAGGCCCTCGGGCCCCGAGGTCAGCGCAAGGGCCGGTTCGAACTTCAGCTCGGCGAGGTGCGGATCGCCCTCCGCGACGTACGGCGGGTTCGAGACGATCAGGTCGAAGGCGCCGTCGACGGGCGCGTAGCACGCGCCTTCGGCGAACTGGACCTCGAGGCGCAGCCGCCGGGCATTGGCGCGCGCGACCTGCAGCGCGGCTGCCGAGATGTCGGTCGCCGCGACGCGCGCATCCGGCAGCTCGCTGGCGAGCGCCAGCGCGATCGCGCCGCTGCCGGTGCCGATGTCGAGCAGCGCGCGCGGCGCGAGCGCGACGCCCCACTCCACCAGCAGCTCGGTCTCGGGCCGCGGCACCAGCACGTCCTTGGTCACGTCGAGCTCGAGCGACCAGAACTCCTTGGTGCCGGTGAGGTACGCCAGCGGCTCGCCGGCCAGGCGCCGCGCCAGCAACTGCTCGAAGTCGCCCTGCTCCTCCGGCGTCAGCACGCGCTCGTCGCGGGCGATGACGTTGGCGCGCGAGACATCGAGCACGTGCGCCAGCAGCAGCTCGGCATCCAGCCGCGTGCCGAGGACCGAGGCCGCGCTCGCCAGCGCGCCGCCAGCGGTCACGGCTTTCCTGGGCAGTTGGACTCGCACTCCTGGCGCGCCCACACGCGGCCACCACAGGTTTCGAAACAGGCCTGGTAGGGCGTCTCGCAGCTCACGTAGTCGGCCGAGACCGGGCAGGCCTTGCGGTAACAGAGCCGCCGTTCCGAGAACGAGGTGGAGCGCATCGCGCAGCTCTCGTACTCGTCCTGGGCCTGCTCGTCGCAAAGCCGGTAGCGGTCGGAGGCACCCGCCGAGGCCGCCGTGCGGCAATGCGCCTTGACCTTCTCGCAGCGGACCACGCACAGCTGCCCCGCGTCGGTGTCCGGCCCCTCGTACAGGTATTCGGTGCGGTATTGCGGGGCGCTCACGGGCTTTTCGAACAGGAAGCAGCCGGGCAGCAGGGCCAGCAGGACGGCACACGCGGCGATGCGTTTCATGGAGCCTCCCCGATCTCGGCGAGCTGTTCGGCCTGGTGCTCGGCGAGCAGCGCGCCGATCACCGGGTCGAGGTCACCCTCGACGATGTTCTCGAGCTGGTACAGCGTCAAGTTGATGCGGTGATCGGTCAGCCGGCCCTGCGGGAAGTTGTAGGTGCGGATGCGCTCCGAGCGGTCGCCGGTGCCCACCGCCTTCTTGCGCGTGGCCGCCATTTCCTTCTGCTGCTTGCTGCGCTCGGCGTCGAGCAGCCGCGCCTGCAGCAGCGCCATCGCCCGCGCGCGATTCTTGTGCTGGCTGCGCTCGTCCTGGCACTCCACGACGATGCCGCTCGGCAGGTGCGTGATGCGGATCGCCGACTCGGTTTTGTTGACGTGCTGCCCGCCCGCGCCGCTCGAGCGGAAGGTATCCACCTTGAGGTCCGCCGGGCTGATGGCCTGCGCCTGGGCCTCCTCGATCTCCGGCAGCACCGCCACGGTGGCGGTCGAGGTGTGGTTGCGACCCTGCGCCTCGGTCTCCGGCACGCGCTGCACGCGGTGCGCGCCGGACTCGAATTTGAGTTGCGAATAGGCGCCGAAACCGGCGATGCGCGTGACGATCTCCTTGTAGCCCCCGTGCTCGCCGCGGCTCTCGCTCACCACCTCGACGGTCCACCCGCGCGACTCGGCGTACTTCACGTACATGCGGTGCAGGTCGCCGGCGAAGATCGCCGCCTCGTCGCCGCCGGCGGCGCCGCGGATCTCGAGGAACACGTTGTTGTTGTCGAGGGGATCCTTCGGCACCAGGAAGCCCTGGAGCTTCTCTTCGAGCTCGCCGCGGCGCTTCTCGGCGCCGGGGCGCTCGGCGTCCGCCATCGCGCGCAGCTCGCGGTCCGGGTCGGACTGCATCTGCTGCAGGTTCTCCAGGTCCTTCAGGACCTCGCGGTAAGCGCCGTAGTGCTCCACCAGCGGGCCGAGCTGGGCGTACTCCTGCGACAGGCGGCGGAATTTCTCCTGGTCGCCGATCACCGCCGGCGTCGACAGCTCGCGCTCGATCTCGGCGCGGCGCTCGGCGAGGCGTTCAAGCTTGGTGAGGAGGGAGGCTTTCATGGCGTGAAGTCAGCGGTGGAAGAAGGAACGGCGGTGTTGCGCGCGTCCCGGCCGCTACTTCTCGCCTTCGTCCTCCGGCAGGTCGAACAGCTTGCGCGCGCTGTTCAGCAGCAGCGACTGCTCGATGGCATCGGCGTCGCGCAGCACGGCCGACGGCGCGTGCATGAGCTTGTTGGTCAGCGTGTCGGCGACGAAGGCGATGACCTCGTCGGGCGCCTTGCCCGCGGCCAGCATGCGGCGCGCCTTGTCGAGCACCTCGTCCCGGTACGCGCGCGCCTTCTGGCGCAACCCGCGGATGGTCGGCGCGGCGTCGCGCGCCTCGAGCCAGCGGTTGAAGCTGGAAGCGTACTCCTCCACCAGCGCCTCGGCCTGGCGCGCTTCCTGCCCGCGCAGCTTGAGGTTCTCGGCCACGACCTTGCGCAGGTCGTCGATCGTGTACAGGTAGACATCCTCGAGCTCGGCGATCTTCGGGTCGATGTCGCGCGGCACGGCGAGGTCGATCATGAACACCGGCTTGCGGCGGCGGCGCGCGATGGCGCGCTCCATCGCCGGGCGCTCCAGCACCAGGCCGCGCGCCCCGGTGCTCGACACGACCAGGTCGGCGTCGGCGAGGTGGCCGGGCAGGTCCTCGAGCGGGATCGCGTAGCCCGACACTTCGCGCGCCAGACGCTGCGCGCGCTGCAGCGAGCGGTTGGCGATCAGCAGCCGGCTGACGCCCTGCCCGCGCAGGTGGCGCGCCAGCAGCTCGGCGATCTCGCCGGCGCCGATGATCAGCGCCGTTTGTTGCGAGAAGTCGGTGAAGATGCGCCGCGCCAGCTGCACCGCGGCGTAGGCCACCGACACCGGATGCGCGCCGACCTGCGTGCGCGAACGCACCAGCTTGGCGACGGCGAAGGTGTGCTGGAACAGCCGCGACAGCACCGGGCCGAGCGACTTGACCGCGCCGGCCGCGGCATACGAGTGCTTCATCTGGCCGAGGATCTGCGGCTCGCCGACGATCATCGAGTCGAGCCCGGACGCCACGCGCAGGCTGTGCAGGATGCTGCCGTGGTCGCGATGCGCGTACAGGTACTTTTCGATCAGGCCGTCCGGCAGCGAGCGCTCGCGGCGCCACCAGTCGAGCAGGCGCGCCTCGTCGGACTCGCCGGCCACCGCCATCAGCTCGGTGCGGTTGCAGGTCGAGACGATGGCCGATTCGTGGATGCCGGACAGCCCGCGCAGGCGCGTCAGGGCCTCCGGCAGCTCGGCGTCGGCAAAGGCGACGCGCTCGCGCACGTCCAGCGGCGCGAGGTGGTGGGACAGTCCGAGCGTGAGCAACATGACGAGCGCGATTGTCCGGCACGCTAGTGCGCCGAACAAGGTAGGCGCCGCGCGGTGCGCGGCGGGGGCGGCCCTCGGCCGGGCCCGGAACTGGGTTATAGTGGAACAGTCGAAGTGCCTTACTAATGCTTTAACTTCAAGAGCTTGCGTTCGCCGATGCGTCGCCTTCCCCAACCTGTCCTGAACCTGACCGTCGCCGCCCTGTGGCTGGCGGCGAGCGCCTGCGCGAGCGCGCGCGAGCCGCGCTTCTCCAGCCCGGAGGCCAAGGCGCAGTACCACGTCCTCGTCGGCGAGATGGCCGCGCAGCGCAAGCAGCCGGAGCTGGCCGCGCAGGAATTCCTCAAGGCCCTCGAAATCCAGCCCGATCCCGAGCTCGCCATGCGCGCCGCCAGCCTGGCGCTGGCAGCGAAGAACGAGCCGCTGGCGCTGAAGGCCGCGCGGCGCTGGCAGGAGCTGTCGCCGGACGAGTCCGACCCACGCGAGGCGGTGGCGCGCCTGGCGCTGCGCACCGGCAAGCGCGACGAAGTCCTGAAGCAGTGCGAGGCCATGATCCGCGGCCACGCCGGCGGGCCGGAGGAAGGCTTCCGCCACGTCGCGCAGACCCTGGCGCTGGAGAGCACCAGGAAAGAGGACGCGCTCGCCGTCATGGAGCAGCTGCGGCGCAAGTGGCCGGCGCTCGCCGGCGCCTGGCACGCGCAGAGCCTGCTGGCCTTGCGCTTCGGCCAGATCGAACTCGCCGAGAAGGGCGCGCGCGAGGCGCTGAAGCTGCGGCCGGAGTCGCGCGAGAGCCTGCTGCTGCTGATGGGCGTACTGGTCAAGAAAGGCGACATCGCCGGCGCCGACGCGGTCATGGCCGAGCTGCTCAAGGACGGCACCGATGGCGCCGAGCTGCGCATGGGCTACGCTCGCCTGCTGCTCGAGGTCGAGCAGATCGACGCTGCGCGGCGCCAGTTCGAGGGCGCGCTCGCCGCCAAGGCCGACCTGCACGAGGCGCGCTTCGCGCTCGGCCTGCTCGAGCTGGAGCGCGAAAACGCGGACGGGGCCGAGCCGCACTTCCGCGCCTTGCTCGAGGCCGCCGACTTCAAGCAGCGCGCTGCGTACTACCTGGGCCGCATCGAGGAAACGCGCAAGCAGCCGGCCAAGGCGCTGGAGTGGTACGAGAAGGTCACCGAGGGCGACCAGGCCATCGAGGCGCTGACGCGACGCGCGGTTGCGCTCGGCGGCCTCGGCCGGCTGCCCGAGGCGCGGCAGCTGCTGGCCGACATGCGCCGTGAGCTGCCGATGTACGCCACCCGCTTCTACCTGGCCGAGGGCGAGCTGCTGCTCGATGCCGATGCCGACGCCGAGGCCGTGGCGCTGTACGACCACGCGCTGAAGGAGAACCCCGGCGAGAACGACCTTTTGTACGGCCGCTCGCTGGTGCACGAGCGCCTGAAGAACGTCGCTGCGGCCGAAGCCGATTTGCGCAACATCATCGCCGTGGACCAGGACGACGCCCGCGCCATGAACGCGCTCGGCTACATGCTCACCGTGCACACGCAACGCCTGCCGGAGGCACGCAAGCTGATCGCGCGCGCGCTCGAGTTGACGCCGGACGACGCGGCGGTGATCGACAGCATGGGCTGGGTCGAATTCCGCCAGGGCCGCCACCGCGAGGCGCTGGCGCTGCTCGAGAGGGCGTTCAGCAAGGCCAAGGACCCGGAGATCGCGGCGCACCTCGGCGAGGTGCTGTGGACGATCGGCGAGCGCGCGCGGGCCCGCCAGGTCTGGCAGGGCGCGCTGACCAAGGATCCCGAGCACCGCGTGCTGCGCGACACCGTGCAGCGACTGGATCGCTGACCGAGTGTATTTCCGGGGCCTGCCAGCGGTTATCCTGCTGTCCCTGTTCGCGCAAGGTTGCACACCCTTGAAGCACTCCGAGAAATCCGAGCAGTCCTGGGAAGCGCGGCGCGCGCAGCTCGCGCGGATCGACCGCTTCACGCTGCAGGCGCGGGTCTCGTCGGGCGGCCTGCTCGGCGTCAAGGGCAACCTGCACTGGCGCCAGACGCCGACCGACTTCGACATGCGCGTCGCCGGGCCCTTCGGCGTCGGCGCGGCGACCATCACCGGCCGCGGCCGCGAGGTCGAGATTCGCACGGCCAAGCGCAGCTTCGTCACGCAGGATCCCGAGGGCGACCTCAAGGCCCGCCTCGGCTGGACCTTCCCGGTCACGCACCTGCGCTACTGGGTGCTCGGCCAGCCGGCGCCCGGCACGCCGGCGGAGTTCGAGATCGACGCGGCCGGCCGCATCGTCTCGATCGAGCAGGACGGCTGGACGCTGGCGTTCAGCGAGTACCATCCCGGCTCGCCGGGCCTGCCGCGCAAGTTCGAGGTGGCCAACGCCGAGCTGCGGCTGAAGGTCGTGGTCGATTCATGGTCCGACCTGCCCGCCCTGAAGTAGCCGGGGCGCCATCCTGGCCGGCGCCGGCCAAGCTCAACCTGTTCCTGCACGTGACCGGCCGCCGCGCCGACGGTTACCACGAGCTGCAGACCGTGTTCCAGTTCCTCGATTACGGCGACGAGCTGCATTTCGCGCCGCGCCGCGACGGCTTGCTGCAGCGCGTGACGCAAGTGCCCGGCGTGCCGGAGGGCGAGGACCTGTGCGTGCGGGCCGCGCGCGCGCTCAAGCAGCGCTCCGGCTGCCCGCTCGGCTGCGACATCCGCGTGGACAAGCGCATCCCGCTCGGCGGCGGCCTCGGCGGCGGCAGCTCGGATGCCGCGACCACGCTGGTCGCGCTCAACCGGCTGTGGGACCTCGGGCTGGCCGACGACCCGCTCTGCGAGATCGGGCTCGGGCTCGGCGCCGAC
>JANNLM010000223.1:0-2555 GCA_031396825.1 Gammaproteobacteria bacterium
CTCCCTCAGCGCTTGAAATCTTCACCCAGGTATACCTTTCTCACGGTCTCGTCGGCTTCGATCACGTCGGGCGTGCCCTCGGCGATGACCTGGCCGGCGTTGAGGATGTACGCGCGCGCGCAGATCTTCAGCATCTCGCGCACGTTGTGGTCGGTCACCAGCACGCCGATGCCGCGGTCGCGCAGGTGCGTGATGATGTGGTGGATGTCCTTGACCGCGATCGGGTCGACGCCGGCGAACGGCTCGTCGAGCAGGATGAAGCGCGGGTTGGCCGCAAGCGCGCGCGCGATCTCGACGCGCCGGCGCTCGCCGCCGGACAGCGACAGGCCCTCGCCTTCGCGGATGTGGCCGATGTGCAGCTCCTCCAGCAGGCGCTCGAGCTCGGCCTTGCGCTGCTTGCGGTCCAGGTCGGGGCGCAGCTCGAGGATCGCCAGGATGTTGTCCTCGACCGACAGCCGGCGGAACACCGACGCCTCCTGCGGCAGGTAGCCGACGCCGAGGCGCGCGCGGGTGTGCATCGGCTCGCGCGTGACGTCCTTGCCGTCGATCTCGATGCGGCCGCCGTCGGGCGCGATCAGGCCGACCATCATGTAGAACGTCGTGGTCGTGCCGGCGCCGTTGGGGCCGAGCAGGCCGACGATCTCGCCGGCGCTGACCGCCAGCGACACCTCGCGCACCACCGTGCGCTTGCGGTATTTCTTCACCAGCCCGTGGGCGGAGAACGTGGCGGTCATCGTTTCGATGTCTTCGGTTTCGGCTTCGGCGGCGGCACGGCTGGCGCGTCATTCTGCGGCGGCTCGATGGTGATGTGCACCTGGCTGGCGCCGTCGCCCTTGGCGGTGATGCGGCGCGCCACGAGGTTGTAGGTCACCTGCCCGCCGCTGACCTGGTCGGTGCCGCGCGCCAGCTGCACCCCGCCGGACAGGTCGACCGTGGCGGTGCGCGTGTCGTAGACGATCCGCGCGGCGCTGGCCTTCACCGGCGGGCTCTTCTCGTTGCCGGGGTGGTCGAGCCGCGCCGGCGCGCCGGTCAGCCGCGCCTCGAACTGGCCGCGGTCCGGCTGGCGCAGCTCGAGGCGGTCGCCGGTCATCACCATGTCCTGCGACTCGAGCCGCACGCGGCCGCGGTACAGCGCGTACTCGCGCCGCTCGAGCTCGGCGCGCTCGGCGGTGATCTTGATCGGCCCGCGGATGCGCGTCGCCGCGCCGGGCTTGGCCGGCGTGGCGCCCTGCGACGAGGCAGCGGAGGCCAGCAGCGCGAGCAGGGCCGCGGCCAGGACCGCGTTAGCGCTCCGGGACATAGTCCATCCGCACGTCCTTGAGCAGCTGCACGTGCGCGCCGTCGAAGTCGCTGCGCAGGCCGCGCGCCGTGGCGGTGCGGTACTCGGACTCGAGCCGCACCTCGGCGTCGGTGTAGAGCTCGCGGCGCAAGAAGTCGACCCACAGCCGCGGCGTGGTCAGCGCGACGCGCTCGGCGGCGAGGTCGCCGGTCGCGCGCACGCCGCCGGACAGGCGCAGCTGGCGCTCGCGCGGCGGGGCCGAGCCGCGCGGCGCCTCGATGTGCCACGGCGAGCTGTACCCGCCCAGCGCGTCGAGCCGCACCTTCTTCATCTGCACCGACTCGTCGGCGTAGTAGTCCAGCGACTCGGCCTCGGCGCGGAATTCCGGATCGCCGTCGGGACCGAGCCGCAGCCATTGCACGCCGGTGAGGGCGTAACGCGGCGGCTCCGCGGCCGGCGCGGCCGCGGCCTCCGGCGCTTCCTCATAGCCGTAGAAGGTGAAGATCAGCGCCGCAGCCACCAGCGCGGCCGGGACCAGCAGGTACAGGATGCGCATCGCTTCAGCCGTCCTTGCCCTGCGCCGCGAGGATCAGGTCGCACGCCTCGCGCACCGCGCCGACGCCGCCGTTGTGGCGGCTGACCCAGTGCGCGACCTTCAGCGCGACCGGGTGCGCGTCGGCCGGCGTCAACGCCAGGCCCACGCGCGCCATCACCGGCAGGTCCGGGGCGTCGTCGCCCATCACCGCGCAGTCGGCGTCGGTGAGGCCCAGGCGCGCGCGGATCTGCTCGTACACCGGCAGCTTGTCCTCGTGATCGAGCACGACGTGCTTCACGCCGAGGAAGTCGAGGCGCTGGCGCATGGCCTCGGAGGGCCGCCCGCTGATCACCGCGACTTCGATGCCGCTGGCCAGCAGGCGCTTGATGCCGTAGCCGTCGCGCACGAAATTGGTCTTGAGCTCGGTGCCGCCGGGGCCGAGGTAGAGCTTGCCGTCGGTCAGCACGCCGTCGATGTCGAGGAACAGGCAGCGCACGCGCCGCGCGCGCTTGCGGATCGCCGCCGGTGACAGGCGTGAGGACATCAGCCGAGCCCGGCGCGCAGCAGGTCGTGCATGTTCAGCGCGCCGGCAACGCGCTGCTGCGCGTCCACCACCACCAGCGCGCTGATCTTGTGCTCCTTCATCAGCGCCAGCGCCGCGGTCGCCATCACGTCCTCGCGCACGGTCTTGGGGTTGCGGGTCATGACGTCGTCGATGCGGGTGGCGCGCAGGTTCACGTC
>JANNLM010000230.1:0-3044 GCA_031396825.1 Gammaproteobacteria bacterium
AGTCGAGCTGCTGGTGCCGAAGTGGCGCCAGATCAGCGTGTTCGAGGGCGAGCACGTCGAGCAGGGCGAAGTCATTTCCGACGGCGAGCCGAGCCCGCACGACATCCTGCGCCTGCAGGGCGTCACCGCGCTGGCGAACTACCTCGTCAAGGAAATCCAGGACGTCTATCGCCTGCAGGGCGTGAAGATCAACGACAAGCACATCGAGACGATCATTCGCCAGATGCTGCGGAAAGTGGAAGTCGCCGAGCCGGGTGACAGCCGCTTCCTGCAGGGCGAGCAGGTCGAGATCTTCGGCTTGCTGGCGGAGAACGCCAAGGTCAAGGCGAAGGACAACGGCCGCGGCGCGAAGTACCACCGCCTGCTGCTGGGCATCACCAAGGCCTCGCTGTCCACCGAGTCGTTCATCTCGGCGGCGTCGTTCCAGGAAACCACGCGCGTGCTCACCGAAGCCTCGGTGCGCGGCTCGCGCGACGAACTGCGCGGCCTCAAGGAGAACGTCATCGTCGGCCGCCTGATCCCGGCGGGCACCGGCCTGGCCTACCACGAGCAGCGGCGCAAGCAGCGCGGCGGCTCGTTGCTGGCCGAGCTGCAGATGTCCTCGGGCACGGGCGCGTTCGAGGCCGTGGGCGGCGAGTCGCCGCTCACCGGCAGCGGCGCAGCCGAGTCGGAGACCGAGGAGAAATCCGAGGAAGCGTCCGAAGAGTAAGCCGGTCGCGGCAAACAGGAAGCCCCGCACTCGCGGGGCTTTTTGTTTTGGGCGCCCGGCGCTAGGCTGATCCCCGGTCGTTTGCGGAATCGAGGAGATGCGCACCGAGACGGTGGCCGGAGCGCTGGGCATCACGGGCCTGCTGGTGTCGGCCGTCATCGCCCTGCGCGCGACGCCGCTGCCGCAAGCCCCGCAGGCCGCGCCGCGCGCGCAGTTCCCGCCGGCGCCCGAGTCGCGCCGCCTGGGCATGGCTTCGCGCGGCGGCCTGCCGGCGGTCCTGGCGCTGGACCCGGAGATCGCGCGCCTCGGCCGGTCGCCGCCGCGGCTCGATCCGCTGCGCCGCGCCTTCCTCGAGGCGCCGAACCTGACGCAGTTCGCGCTCGACCGCCTGCCGCGTGCCGTCGCCGGCGACGGCGCGAGCCAGTACTTCATTTATCTCGCGCTCGACCAGTGCCGCGCCTACCTGCGGCGCGACCTCGAGAGCGCGCGCGTGAACCTCGAGACCCTGCTGAACGTGCAGGACCAGGACCTGACGGGCGAGGAGCGCATGGCCTGGCGCGCCGAGTACGAGCGCTGCCGCGGCTTCGGCCTCGGCGGCTGGGATGCCATCGGCCAGTCGCTGGGCATGGACGAGCCCGGGTCCGAGGCCGAGTACGCCTCGCTGTGGTTCGAGCGGGCGACGCAGGCGCGCTATCCGACCGCGCTCGCCGAGCTCGCGCTGCGGCCGAACCCGCACACCGCCGCCGAGCGCGAGGCCATGCTGGCTGAGGCGCTGCCGCAGGCCGGCCCCGACCTCTACTGGCTGCTGTTCGCGCACAGCGCCGACATCCCGTCGGGGGAAACCAGCGCGCAAGCGCTGGCCTGGCTGATCGTGGCCTGCCGCGCCGGCCAGGACTGCACCGAGACCGCGCGCTGGTACCGGGGTTTCGCCTGCCTGCGGGAAGAGGGGGCCTGCGTCCAGGGGCAGTCCGCCCTCGAGTATTACTGGTTGGGCGCCTCCCCCCAGCAGCGCGAAGCGGCCTGGAGACAGTCCCGGGGCATCGAAGCCGCCCTGGAGGCCGGGGAGTGGGGGGAGCTGCCGATTCCGGACCTGGAAAGGCTGGATAACCACCGGGTTTGGCCGGGGGACTAAAAATGACGTATGCGTCAACTTACAGGGAAAACCGGTAGCCCTGAAATCGGCCCGCGGGGTCGGAAAAAAGCCTCCAAAAACCTGTTGACACAGGGTACCCGGGTCACCATAATGCGCGCCCTTCCATGGCGGGTCGGCGTTTTTGCCGATCCGTCATTTCTTTCTAAATTCGAGACGTACTGTGCCTACGATCAATCAGCTTGTGCGCCGTGGACGCTTGTCGCCGACGGTGAAATCGAAGGTGCCGGCCCTGGGGGGCAATCCCCTCAAGCGCGGCGTGTGCACTCGTGTCTACACGACCACACCGAAGAAGCCGAACTCGGCTCTGCGCAAGGTCTGCAAAGTACGTCTCACCAATGGCTTCGAAGTCATTTCGTACATCGGCGGCGAAGGCCATAACCTGCAGGAACACTCGGTCGTCATGATTCGCGGCGGCCGCGTCAAAGATCTCCCCGGTGTCCGTTACCACACGCTTCGCGGCGTGCTGGACTGCGCCGGTCTCGAAAAGCGCCGTCAGGGCCGCTCCAAGTACGGCGCCAAGCGCCCCAAGGGTAACTAAGCCATGTCTCGTCGCCGCAAGCCCGAGATCCGGACCATCCTGCCGGATCCCAAGTTCAAGTCCGAGCTGCTCGCCAAGTTCATCAACAAGATCATGGAGCGCGGCAAGAAGTCGCGCGCCGAAGAGATCGTGTACGGCGCGCTCGCGACCATCGCCGAGAAGAAGAAGACCGACGCGCCGCTGACCGTGCTCGAGGCTGCCCTCGAGAACGTGCGTCCGACGGTCGAGGTCAAGTCGCGCCGCGTCGGCGGCGCCACCTACCAGGTGCCGGTCGAAGTGCGCACGGTGCGCCGCAACGCGCTGGCCATGCGCTGGATCATCGAAGCGTCGCGTTCGCGCGGCGAGCAGGGCATGGCCGCGCGTCTGGCGGCCGAGCTGCTGGACGCCTCGGATCACCGTGGCGCCGCAGTGAAGAAGCGTGAGGACACCCACAAGATGGCCGAGGCCAACAAGGCCTTCGCCCATTTTCGCTGGTAATCCCCCCGAGCCCATTCGAGCACTGTCATGGCCCGCACCACCCCCATCGAGCGTTACCGGAACATCGGTATTTCCGCGCACATTGACGCGGGCAAGACCACCACGACCGAGCGCGTGCTGTTCTATACCGGTGTGAACCACAAGATGGGCGAGGTTCACGACGGCGC
>JANNLM010000251.1:0-2030 GCA_031396825.1 Gammaproteobacteria bacterium
ACACGCTGCTGCTGAGCTACGCCGCCAAGTACGCCAGCGGCTTCTACGGGCCGTTCCGCGACGCGGTGGGCAGCAAGGGCGCGCTGAAGGGCGACAAGCGCAACTACCAGATGGACCCCGCCAACACCGACGAAGCGCTGCGCGAAGTCGCGCTCGACATCGCCGAGGGCGCGGACCTCGTGATGGTGAAGCCGGGACTGCCGTACCTGGACATCATCCGGCGCGTGAAGGACCGCTTCGGCGTGCCGACCGTCGCCTACCAGGTCAGCGGCGAGTACTCGATGATCAAGGCGGCGGCCGAGAAGGGCTGGCTGGACGAACGCACCGCGGCGATGGAGAGCCTGCTGTGCCTGCGGCGCGCCGGCGCCGACGCGATCCTGACCTACTTCGCCAAGGACGCCGCCCGCTGGCTGAAGGAACCGCAGTAATAACGTGACCGAGCGTTTCGCCGTCCTCGGGCAGCCCGTCGCCCACAGCCTGTCGCCGCAGATCCACGAGAGCTTCGCGCAACAGTTCGGCCTTGCGCTGAGCTACGAAAAGATCGAGGTCGCGCCGGATCAGCTCGTCGCCACCCTCGCGCGCCTGCACGCCGACGGTTATCGCGGGCTCAACATCACGCTGCCGCACAAGCTCGCCGCGCTGGCCGCGGCGGCGGAGAAGACGCCGCGGGCCGAGCTCGCCGGCGCGGCCAACGCGCTGGTGCGCGACGGCGCCGGCTGGCGCGCCGACAACACCGACGGCGAAGGCCTGGTCCGCGACCTGCGCGGCAACCACTGGCTGTCGCTCGCCGGCAAGCGCGTGCTGCTGCTCGGGGCCGGCGGCGCCGCGCGCGGCGTGCTCAAGCCGCTGCTCGACGAGCACCCGGCGCAACTGGTCATCTCGAGCCGCACGCCGTGGGTGGTCGAGAAACTGGCCGAGGAATTCAAGGCGCACGGCCCGCTGCGGCCGTCCACGCACCTCGCGCTCAAGGGCGACCGCTTCGACCTGGTGATCAACGCCACCTCGGCCGGCCACGACGGCGTGGCGCCGCGCCTGCCGGACCGGCTGCTCAACGAGGGCGGCGCGTGCTACGACCTGTCGTACGGGCGCGCGTTCGAGCCGTTCCGCGACTGGGCGCTGGGCCACGGCGCGCGGGTGGTGGCCGATGGCCTCGGCATGCTGGTCGAGCAGGCGGCCGCGTCGTTCGAGCTGTGGCTCGGCAAGCGGCCGCGCACGCAGCCGGTGATCGCGTCGCTGCGCGGGCGCGGCGGGCGCTAGCTCAGAGCCACTTGGCTTTCTTGAGCTTGTAGAAGAGGTAGAAGTCGATCGCGGCCATCACGGCCAGCACGAACGGGTAGCCGAACATCCAGCGCAGCTCGGGCATGTGGTCGAAGTTCATGCCGTAGATGCCGGCGATCAGCGTCGGCACCGCGACCAGGGCCGCGTAGGCCGCCAGCTGCTTCATGGTCTTGTTTTCTTCGAGCGTGATCATCGACAAATTCACCGAGATCGCGGTGATGATCATGTCGCGCACCGCGTCGATGGTCTGGTTCAGCCGCACCAGGTGGTCGCTGATGTCGCGGAAGTAGTCCTGCAGGTTGGCGCAGACCTGCGGCACGCGCCCGCCGAACAGCTTGCCGATGGCCTCCAGCAGCGGCCCGACGGCGTGCTTCATCGTCACCAGCTTCTGCTTGAGGGCGTACAGCGACTTCAGGTTCCGCCGCGGGCTGCCGCCGGCGAAGATGCGCTCCTCGATGTCCTCGAGCTCGACTTCGAGCGCCTGCAGCACCGGGAAGTAGCGGTCCACCGCCGCGTCCATCAGGGCGTACAGCACGAAGCTGGAGCCGTGCTTGAGCAACTCCGGCTCGCGCTCGCTGCGCGCGCGCACTTCCTGGAAGCCCTTCTCGGCAACCGTGCGCACCGACAGCACGTAGTTGCGGCCGACGAAGATGTCGAGCTCGCCGAGCTTGAGCGCGCCACTGGAGTCGAGCTCCAGCATGTGCATGACGACGAACACGGAATCGCCGTATTCCTCGATCTTGGGCCGCTGG
>JANNLM010000259.1:0-2540 GCA_031396825.1 Gammaproteobacteria bacterium
CCAGCGGCATTCCCAACGGCCAACCTATCTGCACCGTCTTGATGTCCTCTCCAATCAGCTTCTTCTGAGCCCGCGAAAGGGTGCGTAACCACTCTCGGACCGGTTCGTTCCCGGTGTCGGACCTGTAAAAGCAAATCGGCACTCTGATTCCGCCGAGCAAGTGTACCATTTTTGATACGGGCCTCAAAGCCCTCTTCTAGGTTCTGTGGCCAGCTTGCGCCGCCCGGTGGCTCAGGCGATGAGCCCGGAACGTGTCATCCCGAGCGTAGCGAGGGATCTTGCAGTAGATTCCTCGCTTCGCTCGGAATGACACAGGCTCGCTCATGAAAGCCATCGCCACGCTTCTCGCCGCCACCCTGCTCACCGCCTGCGCCGCGATGCCGGGCTCGGGGCCGAGCCTCGACACCGTGATCGCCGGCGTGCACCGCACGCCCGCGTACGTCGAGCGCGACAAGTATCGCCACCCGAAGGAAACGCTGGAGTTCTTCGGGCTGAAGTCCGACCAGACCGTGGTCGAGGTCTGGCAGGGCCGCGGCTGGTACACCGAGATCCTCGCGCCGTACCTGAAGGAGCGCGGCCAGTACTACGCCGCCGGCTTCTCGCTCGCGGCGGCGGACACGCCCAAGTACATGGTCACCATCACGGACGACTTCGCCAAGAAAGTGGCCGAGCGGCCGGAGCTGTACTCCGGCGTGAAAGTCAGCGAGCTCGGCAAGCCCGACCGCTGGACCGCCTGCCCGCCCGGCAGCGCCGACCTCGTGCTGACCTTCCGCAACGTCCACAACTGGCTGGAGGGCGAGTACGAGGACGACATGTTCAAGGCGTTCCACGCGGCGCTGAAGCCCGGCGGCGTGCTGGGCGTGGTCGAGCATCGCGCCAAGCCCGGCACCTCGCGCGAGCAGATGATCGAGAGCGGCTACATGACCGAGGCCTACGTGATCGAGCAGGCCGGGAAGGCCGGCTTCAAGCTCGAGGCGAAGGCCGAGATCAACGCCAATCCCGCCGATACGAAGGACTACGCGGGTGGCGTGTGGACGCTGCCGCCGGTGCTGCGGCTCAAGGAGCAGGATCGCGAGAAGTACCTGGCGATCGGCGAGTCGGATCGGATGACGTTGAGGTTTGTGAAGCGCTGACGCGCCTTGTCGATCTGCGTCTACTTCCGGCGCGCCCGCTTCACGTCATAGCTGGCACGCGGCTCGTGAATCTCCGCTTTGCCGGTGCGGCGTTGCGAAACGTACTCCCGCAGCGCCTGGTTCATACGGGTCTGGTATCCGTCGCCCTGCGATCGAAACCAGTCGATGACATCGGCGTCGAGCCGGATCGTGACGGCCTGCTTGACCGGCCGGTAGAACCCGCCCCGCACCGCCCCCGACCAGTCAGTAACCTCCGGGATATCGCTCGTGTCGATGTCCTCGTCCTTCATGGCCGCCAGGCGTTTCAGGTCAGCGCGCATCGTTGGTGTGATCTTCCTCATAGCGTTTCCTTACCTCATCCCATTCGACGCGCACGGTTATGTCTTGTTGTTGTGACGTTATTGTACGTACAGTCTGGTACGTACTGCAACAGGGCCGTGATCCGCCGTTTGGCCCGGTGTTACTTGCGCCGGACCCGGCTGCCGCGCGGGCACACCGTGATGACCAGGCCGCCCGTGCTGACGACGGCGCAGAACCGTAGGACACGGTCGATCAGCGGCCCGGCCGCGCGCCCGCAGTCACGCAAGGCGGCGCGGCGGGCGCCGTGGTCCATGTAGACCAGCATTCGGCGGGACTGGTGGTAGGTGGTGCGGCCGTAGCGCAACAGCAGATCCAGCGCCGCGTCGCTGATGCCGCGCTGCTGCATGCGTACACGGGCGTGATGGGTACAGTCCCCGAGCTGGGGCATGACGGGCTCCTGGATTGCGGGCACTGCCACTTTGAGGGATGTGGTGGCTCAGGGCGTGAGTCGGCCTGCGCGGCCTTTTTTTGGCCTAGCTAGGAACTGGCCTTCGCTGCCCATTCCTGGACCCACCTGACGCACTCATCCAGGCGATCCCGGATCTCATACACCCAGAATCGCTTCACTTCCCATCCCAGCTCGATCAGGCGCTGGTTGCGCAACTGATCCCGCACACAGAGCTCTCCCGTCCAGCTACGGTGGTATCGCTCTCCGTCGACTTCCAGGTTCAACCTTCGGTCGCCAATGATCAAGGCAAAGTCCAGGTCGTACTGCTCCACGGTGAACTGCGGGATGGGCCGCAGACCCGCCCGGTGAAGCGCTCGATAGAACGCCCGCTCCCACTCTGAGACGTTTTCGGGACGCGCCACGGTCGGATACTGGGCGCCCAGGTCCTTCGTCGGAACTGCCTCCAGCTGCTTTGCGCGTTCGCCCTCCAACCCGGATACGTAGGTAGCGAACGACTCAAGATAGTCCACTCCGCATGATCGCGCGGCCGAAAGATCGCCAATGACCTGCAATAGGCCTCTAGCGCGCGTTATGGCAACGTTGAAGAGGTTCCCGTTCGCTCGGAGGAACCCGAGCGCCCCCTGCGGCATCTGCGCCGA
>JANNLM010000344.1:0-3095 GCA_031396825.1 Gammaproteobacteria bacterium
CGCCAGCAAGGTCGAGTCCGGCACCGAGTGCGGCATCGGCGTGAAGAACTACAACGACGTCAAGGCCGGCGACCAGATCGAGTGCTTCGAGCGCATCCAGGTCAAGCGCACGGTCAAGGCCGAGGCCGTCGCCACGCGGTAGGCGACGCGCGCCAGGCCGAAGGCCCCTTCATGCCGAAAGAGTATCCGCGCACGGCGCGCATCAATTCGCAGATCCAGCGCGAGCTGGCCGAGTTGATCCGCGACGAACTGCGCGATCCGCGCGTCAAGGGCGTGACGCTGACCTCGGTCGAGTGCTCGCCCGACATGCGCAACGCGCGCATCCACGTCAGCGTGCTGGCGCTCGACGGCAAGCCTGCCGAAGCGGCGGCCGCGCTGAACGGCGCTGCGCCCAAGCTGCGCCATGAGCTGAAGCACCGCCTCAAGCTGCGCCACATCCCGGAACTGCTGTTCCGCGGCGATGCCACCACCGCCGTCGCCGCCCACGTGAACAAGCTGATCACCGAGGCGCGCGAGGAAGACAAGCACCACGCGCACGACCGCGGGGAGAGCGACAGCTGAAGCGGGAGGTCAGCGGCATCCTGGTGCTGGACAAGCCGCCGGGCATGACCTCGAACGCGGCGCTGCAGCAGGTCCGGCGCCTCTACCAGGCTGACAAGGCCGGCCACACCGGCGCGCTCGATCCGCTCGCCACCGGCGTGCTGCCGGTGTGCCTGGGCCAGGCCACCAAGCTGTCGGGCTACCTGCTGGACGCCGACAAGCGCTACCTCGTGCGCGCCGCGGTCGGCACCTGCACCACCACCGGCGACGCCGAAGGGCCGGTCACGCGCCATTCCGATGCGGCCACGCTCACGCGCGCGCAGCTCGAAGCCGCGCTACCGGCCTTCACCGGCGATATCCGCCAGCGTCCGCCGATGTACTCGGCGCTCAAGCGCGACGGCAAGCCGCTGTACGAGCTGGCGCGGGCCGGCATCGAGGTCGAGCGGGAGGAGCGCCCGGTGCGCATCGAGGCGTTGCAGCTGACCGCCTTCGAGCCCGGGGCGTTCGAGCTGGACGTGCGCTGCTCCAAGGGCACCTACATCCGCACGCTGGTCGAAGACCTGGCCGCGGCGGCCGGGCAGTGCGCCCATGTCGCCCGCCTGCGGCGCGTCGCTGCCGGTCCCTTCACCGAGGCCGACCTGGTCACGCCCCAGGCCCTGGAGCGGGCCGCCGAGAGCGGCCTGGCCGCCCTCGATGGCCTGCTCCTTCCGCCTCTGGCCGGGCTGGCGGCCTGGCCCACGGTCACGGTGGACGAAAAACTCGCCCTGCGGCTGGCGCGGGGACAGGCGGTCGAGGCCACCGATGGCCCCCCCGGACTGGTCGCCGTGACGGGTCCGAACGGGGCGCTGCTGGGAATCGCCGAGCGCGCCGCGGGGGGTGGGCTGGCGCCCCGCCGCTGGATGGCGTCACAAGTGCCCTGAAGCCCCTGATTTTCCTTGTGGAACCGGGTGCGCGACGGTAGAATGCGCGCCCTCGAAAAGACCGAAATCGAAAGCTGGAGTTGGTGAAAATGCCTTTGAATGTCGAGCAGAAGAAAGTCGTGGTCGAGAAGCACCGCCGCGGCAAGACCGATACCGGGTCGCCCGAAGTCCAGATCGCGCTGCTGTCGGAGCGCATCAACAGCCTCTCCCCGCATTTCGAGGCGAACAAGAAGGACCACCACTCCCGCCGTGGCCTCCTGAAGATGGTCAACCAGCGCCGCAAGCTGCTTGACTACCTCAAGCAGTCCGACCAGGACCGCTACACCAAGCTGATCACCGACCTCGGTCTGCGCCGCTAAATCGGCGCTTCCGTAGTTCTCCCCAGACCGAACTGAACCCGGAGCCATCCATGGCTTATCCCGTCACTCCCATCAAGAAATCCTTCCAGTACGGCGACCACATGGTCACGCTGGAGACCTCGCACATGGCCCGCCAGGCTGATGGCGCCGTCACCGTCACGGTGAACGACACCGTCGTGCTGGTCACGGTCTGCGCCCGCAAGGAAGCCAAGGCCGGCCAGGATTTCTTCCCGCTGACGGTGGATTACCAGTAGCGCTTCTACGCCGGTGGCCGCATCCCGGGTGGCTTCTTCAAGCGTGAAGGTCGCGCGACCGAGAAGGAAACGCTGACCTGCCGCCTGATCGACCGCCCGCTGCGCCCGCTGTTCCCCGAGGGCTTCTTCAATGAAGTCCAGGTCATCGCGACCGTGCTGTCGCTGAACCCCGAAGTGGATGGCGACATCCCGGCGCTGATCGGGGCGTCCGCCGCGATGGCGATTGCCGGCGTGCCGTTCCAGGGCCCGATCGCCGCCGCCCGCGTCGGCTACGCCGACGGCAAGTACCTGCTGAACCCGACCGCGACCCAGCTCGAGACGTCCGAGCTCGACCTGGTCGTTGCCGGAACCAAGGACGCCGTGCTGATGGTGGAGTCCGAGGCCAAGATCCTGTCCGAGGACGTGATGCTCGGCGCGGTGCTGTTCGGCCACGAGCAGATGCAGGTCGCCATCAAGGCAATCAACGAGCTGACCGCCGAAGTCGGCAAGCCGAAGTGGAAGTTCACGCCGGACGCGAAGCTGGCGGAGATCGAGAAGGACGTCGCCACGCTCGTCGAGAAGGACGTCGCCGCCGCCTACAACCTCAAGAAGAAAGACGAGCGTCGCAACGCGCTCGACAAGGCGCGCAGCGCCGCCGTCGAGAAGTTCGCCTCCGGCGAGAAGCCGAAGTGGAGCGAGGCGCAGGTCGAGACCGCGTTTGCCAACATCGAATACAAGCTGGTGCGCGGGCGCATCCTCGCCAACGAACCGCGCATCGATGGCCGCGACACCAAGACGGTGCGTCCGATCACCACCGGCGTCGGCCTGCTGCCGCGCGTGCACGGCTCGGGGATCTTCACCCGTGGCGAGACCCAGGTGCTGGCGGCGGTCACGCTCGGCACCGGTCGCGATGCGCAGATCATCGACGCCGCGGAAGGCGAGTGGAAGGACAGCTTCCTGCTCAACTACAACTTCCAGCCGTTCTGCGTGGGCGAGACCGGCCGCATGATGGGCCCGAAGCGCCGCGAGATCGGCCACGGCCG
>JANNLM010000299.1:0-3223 GCA_031396825.1 Gammaproteobacteria bacterium
GACCGGCATCGCGGCCGCGAGATCGACTCAGCCGGCGACGGCTTCCTGGCCCTGTTCAACGGGGCCGCCAGGGCGGTCCACGCCGCCGCACTCATGGATCCGGCCGTCGCCGACCTTGGGGTCCGGGTGCGCGTCGGCATCCACACGGGCGACGTCGAGCTCAACGGCGGGCGGGCGCGGGGTGTGGCCGTCCATGCGGCCGCCCGGATTGCTGCGCTTTCCGGGCCGGGAGAGGTTCTGATTTCGGGAACCACGCGCGACTTGCTCGACGGGTCGGGGTTGGATTTTCAGCCGCGAGGCGCGCATGAGTTGAAGGGCCTGAGCGGCCCGCGGCCCATCTTTGCGTTGCAGCGCTAGGCCTGCGGTCAGCGACGCACTGCCGCCGCAGCGATCAGGACCGCGAGCAACTGCGCGCCGATGAAGCCGGCGACGTCGGCCAGCCGGATGCCCGTAAACGTATCCGTGAACGCCCGCGCCAGGGTCACGGCGGGATTGGCGAACGACGTTGACGCCGTGAACCAGTACGCCGCCGTGATGTAGGCCGCGACCGCCGCGGGCACCGCTTCGGGGCGATGCTTGCTGCCGATCAGCACGACGCCCAGCAGGCCGGACATCGCGACGAACTCACTCCACATCAGGGCGCCGCCGGCCCGCGATTTGGTGGCGAGTTCCAGGATGGGCAGATCGAACATCGCATGGGCCGCGAACACTCCGGCAAGCGCGCCCAGAAATTGGGCGCCGACGTAGGCCGGAGCCTTCGACCAAGGCAGGTCGCCTCGCGCTGCGAGGACCAGCGATACGGCCGGATTCAGGTGCGCACCGGAGACCGGCCCGAGCGTGAGCAGGATCGCCAGCAAGCCCGCGCCCGTGGCGATCGAGTTGGCGAGCAGCACAATGGCCTCGTTACCACCCGCGAGCCGCTCGGCCATGATTCCCGACCCGACCACCGTCGCGAGCAGGAACGCGGTGCCGAAGAACTCGGCCAGCGCCACCCTCGCGGTGGGACTCATTGCGGCAGGTTGTCCAGCGCGAAGTCGATCGCGGCACAGGCGGCGGTGGCTTGGGCCCGGTTGCATTGTTCCGCGCTGGTTCGCGGGCTGTCCGGATAAACCTCGGTGGTCGTCTTGTACGGCGCCGCGGTATAGCCGGCGCACAGCCCGAGGCGCTTCAGTTCGTAGTGGATGACACCGTGCGCCGCCACCGGCTCGCCGATGATCTTGCCCTCGGCATCCGCCTCGGCGATGTGCGTCACCCGCGACACGGCGTCGATCACCGCGCTCTGGAACGCGGTCTGCGGCCGCTCGGTGTCGTCCACCAGGTAAAAGCCGTCCGGCACGATGCCCGGCTCGAACGGCACGCCGTCGCGCGCCGCCAGCGCGGGACGAAACTCGCCCTCGTCCGAGTCGGTGGTCTCGTGCAGGTCGATGTGCACGCGTACCTGTTCGCGGAATGGCGCGACCAGCTGCATCAGCGCCGCGGATTCCTGCGCCGCGCCGTTGCCGAACGAGCGGTTCGGATCGACGGCGTGCGGGTTCCAGCGCTGGATCATTTCGTAGGCCCAGGGGCTGAGGCAGGGCACGACCAGCAGGTTGACCCGATCCTGGTAAGCCGCGGCGTGGTGCTCGAGGAAGCGCAGCGCGCCGTGCACGCCGCTGGTCTCGTAACCGTGCACGCCGCCCGTGACGAGGGCGATCGGCAGGTCGTCGCGCCACTTGCGGCTGCGGTACGCGATCAGCGGATAGCGCTGCGGGTCGACATCCAGGCGCCCGTAGCGCACCACTTCGAACCGCGAGCCGAGCCTCGCCTCCGCGCTGAGCACATCGTCCGCATAGCTGCGCTTGCGCGACTGGCGCGCGAGCCACGCCGCTTTCTCCGGCGCGCCCCAGGGGACGCCGGGCGCGCCGATCGGATAGGTATGCGTGCCGGGCTTGGTGTCGTTCACTTACCTCAGATCATACCGGTCGAGGTCCATGACCTTGGCCCAGGCCTTCGCGAACGCCTCGGCAAACGCCTTGCCTGCGTCGCTGGAGCCATAAACCTCCGCCAGCGCGCGCAACTCCGAGTTCGAGCCGAACACCAGGTCCACGCGCGTCGCGGTCCACTTCACCGCGCCGGACTTGCGGTCGCGGCCCTCGTAAACGCCATCGGACGACGGCTGCCACTTGGTGCTCATGTCCAGCAGGTTGACGAAGAAATCGTTCGTCAGCGTCCCGACCCGCTTGGTGAACACGCCGTGCTTCCAGCCGCCGACGTTGGCGCCGAGCACGCGCAGGCCGCCGACCAGCACGGTCAGCTCGGGCGCGGTCAGCGTCAGCAGCTGCGCCTTGTCGAGCAGCATCTGCTCGGGCGGCGTCTTCAGGCCCCGGCGCGCGTAGTTGCGGAAGCCGTCCGCCGCCGGTTCCAGCACCGCGAACGAGTGCGCATCGGTCTGTTCCTGCGAGGCGTCGCTGCGGCCCGGCGAGAACGGCACCTTCACTGCGTGGCCGGCTTTCTTCGCCGCCGCCTCGACCGCCGCGGTGCCGCCGAGCACGATCAGGTCGGCCAGCGACACGTTCTTCCTGCCCTTGTTGAAGCCCGCCTGCACCTTTTCCAGCGCCTGCAGTACCTTGCCCAGCTCGGCCGGCTGGTTCACTTCCCAGCCCTTCTGCGGCGCCAAGCGAATGCGCGCACCGTTGGCGCCGCCGCGCTTGTCCGAGCCGCGGAACGTGGACGCCGCGGCCCACGCCGTCGTCACCAGCTGGGTGATCGACAACCCGGACTTCAGCAGCTTGCCCTTCAGCGACGTGATGTCGCCGGGGGTGAGCTTGTAGGTGGCCTTCGGCACCGGGTCCTGCCAGATCAGCTCTTCCTTCGGCACCAGCGGCCCGAGGTAGCGCACGCGCGGACCCATGTCGCGGTGCGTGAGCTTGTACCAGGCGCGCGCGAACGCATCGGCGAACGCCTTGGGGTCCTTGTGGAAGCGCTTCGAGATCTTTGCGTACGCCGGATCCATGCGCATCGCCAGATCCGCCGTGGTCATCATCGGCGCGTGGCGCTTGTTCGGATCGTGCGGGTCTTGCACCGCATCCGCGCCGGCGCCGCCCTTGGGCTTCCACTGATGCGCGCCCGCGGGGCTCTTGCTCAGTTCCCACTCGTACTTGAACAGCGTGTCGAAGTAGCCCATGTCCCACTTCGTCGGATTGGGCTTCCACGCGCCTTCGATGCCGCTGGTGATGGCGTCTCC
>JANNLM010000025.1:0-3208 GCA_031396825.1 Gammaproteobacteria bacterium
ACGGCGGGCTGCTGTTCCTGCTGGCGTACTTCTTCTTCCTCGCCATCGTCTCCTGGCCCCTGCTGGTGGCCGAATGGATGATCGGCCGCTGGACCCGCGAGGACCTGATCCTGGGCCTCGGCCGCATGACCGAAACCGCCAGGGTCAGCCGGGCCTGGATGCTGATCGGCGGGCTGTCGCTCGTCGCCGCGGTGCTGATCCTGTCGTATTACAGCGTCATCGCCGGCTGGAGCGTGGCCTACGCTTTCCGTGCCGCCGGCGGCGGGCTGCGCGAGCTCGACGCCGCGGGCGTGCAGCGAGTGTTCTTCACGCTGGCGCAGGACCCGGAGCGCTCGCTGGCCTGGCACACCATCTTCATGGTGGTGGTCTGCCTGGTGGTCGCCGCGGGCGTGCGCCAGGGCATCGAGCGCGCCGCCAACTACCTGGTGCCGGCCGCGTTCGTGTTCACGCTCGCGGTGGCGGTGTATGCCTACACGCGCGGCGACTCGCAGGCCGCGCTGCACCACATGCTGTCGCCCGACTGGTCGCGGTTCGGCTGGCGCGGCGCCATCGAAGCGCTGCACCAGGCCTTCTTCACCATGGCCCTCGGACTGGGAGCGATGGTGGCCTATGGCAGCTACCTGCCGGCCGACGCGCCGGTGCTGCGCATGGCCGCCGCCGTGGTGGTGTTCGACACCGTGTTCAGCCTGATGGCGGGCGGGGCGCTGTACGCGCTGATCTTCGCCGCGGGGCTCGACCCCGCGCCCGGCATCACCCTGCTGTTCCAGGTCTTTCCGCTGGCCCTGTCGCAGGGCGTGACCGAGGGCGCGGCCATCGCGATCTACCTCGTCATGTTCATGATCACGCTGACCGCGGCGGTGGCGCTGATGGAACCGGCGGTGCGCTACCTGGTCGAGCGGCTGCGCGTCACCCGCGTGTCCGCGGCGATCTCGTGCGGCATCCTGATCTGGTTCCTCGGCCTGGGCACGCTGCTGTCGTTCAACATCATGCAGAGCGTCGAGATCTTCGGCCTCAATTTCTTCGACAGCCTGCAATGGCTCACCGGGCGCGTGCTGCTGCCGCTGGGCGGGCTGCTGCTGTGCGTGTTCGTCAGCCGCATCCTGCCGGACGAGCTGCTCGGCGAGATGTGGGGCACCAGCGCGCCGCGCGCGCTGCAGGTCTGGAAGTGGATGCTGCGCTTCCCGGCGCGCATCGCGCTGATCGTGCTGCTGGTCTACTGCGTCGGCCTGCTGGACTTCCTGGTCGAGCTCTGGAGCTGAGCGTGGCGCGGCGCCTCGCGGTCGAGCTGGCCTATGCCCGGAGCCCGGAGCCACTGTTGCTCCGGTTCGAGGTGGAGGAGGGCGCGACGCTACGCGAGGCGATCAAGCGCTCCGGCGTGCTGGAACAATGCCCCGGGATCGACCTTGCCGTGAACGGCGTCGGCGTGTTCGGGCGCGCGCGGGGACTGGACGAGCCGGTGTCGGCGGGTGACCGCATCGAGATCTACCGGCCGTTGCCGCAGGATCCGAAGGAGTTGCGGCGCCGTCGCGCCGGACGGCGCTGAGCTACTGCTGGCCCTCGGGAGCCTGGTGCTCCTGCTGGTCGGGCGGCTTGATGATGCCGCTGTCCTTCTTTTCGTTCTCGCGCTCGTCTTCGGTCGCGGCCTTCTTCTTCTCGGCGTTGAGGGTCTTCATGTCCGGCGCGGCCTCGAGGCTCGCCGCCGCCTTTTCGCCTTCCATGCGCACCAGCTGGTCGCCGCTGAAGTACAGGCTGACCGTGCGGCTGAAGCTCTTGCCGCGCGGTGGCTTGTAGTAGCCGAAATAGTCCCAGCGGTCGTCGCGCAGCGTGCTGGCGGCGATCGGCGTGCCGAGGATGAAGCGCACCTGGTCACGCGTCATGCCGACCGTGACCTTGTCGAGTTCCTTCTGATCGAGGACATTGCCCTGGCGGGTGGGCAGTTTGTAGATGATCTCGCAGGCGGACAGCGGGACCAGCAGCAGGACAGCCAGAAAAACCTTGGACGCGGCGCGCATGGAAGTACCGGAAATTTGAGGGCGCCATGATATCTTGGCGCCCCGTTCAAAGACACCCCAAAAAAGACCGATACGCCGTGGAACCCAAGGAATTGCGCGAAGCAGGACTCAAGGTCACGCTGCCGCGCCTGAAGATCCTGGAGATGCTGGAGCACAGCGCCACCCGGCACCTCTCGGCCGAGGAAATCTACCGCCAGCTGCTCGACCAGGGCGAGGACATCGGCCTGGCCACGGTCTACCGGGTGCTGACCCAGTTCGAGGCGGCCGGCCTGGTCATGCGCCACCACTTCGAGGGCGGCCATGCGGTGTTCGAGATGCACCAGCCCACGCACCACGACCACATCGTCTGCATGCGCTGCGGGCGCGTGGACGAGTTCGTCGACGAGACCATCGAGAAACGCCAGCGCGAGAAGGCCCAGGAACTGGGCTACAAGCTCACCGAGCACAGCCTGATCATGTACGGGCAGTGCCTGAAGGGCGATGCCTGTCCCAACCTGAAAAAGAAGGGCTGAGCGCGGGCCGACTGAGCGACCTTTGGGCGCAAGCCCATCGGGAGCGAGGGCGGCCCGCGCTCAGCCCGTCTGCCCCCGCTTCAGCATTTCCGCCGCGTGCGCCTGGGTCGAGGCGGTGATCTCGCGCCCGCCCAGCATCCGCGCCAGCTCCGCCACGCGCCCCTTCGCGTCGAGCGCGGCCACGCGCGTCAGCGTCTTGCCGGCGCGCACTTCCTTCTGGATCGCGTAGTGGTGATCGCCCTGCGCCGCGACCTGGGGCAGGTGGGTGACGGACATGACCTGGCGCTTGCCGGCGAGCTGGCGCAGCTTGATGCCGACCGTCTCGGCGGTGCCGCCGCCGATGCCGGCGTCCACCTCGTCGAAGATCAGCGTCGCGGCCGAGCGTGCCTGCTGCGCCACCAGCCGGATGGCCAGCGACACGCGTGACAGCTCGCCGCCCGAGGCGACCTTGGCCAGCGGCCGCGGCGGCTGGCCCGGGTTGGCGGAGAAATCCAGCCGCACTTCGTCGTCGCCGGCCAGCCGCGGCCGGTCCTGCGCCGCCGTGTCCACCGCGACGCTGAACTCGGCCTTGGGCATGCCCAGCTCGCGCACGATCGCCGCGGCCTTTGCGGCAAATTCTTTTGCGGCCTTGCGCCGCGCGGCCGAGAGTTTCGTCGCGGCGGCGCGATAGCCCTTCAGCGCCGC
>JANNLM010000029.1:0-1863 GCA_031396825.1 Gammaproteobacteria bacterium
TCGACCAGCACGGCGACGAGCGCCTCCACATCGGCAAGGCCGAGATTGAGCCCCTGCCCGGCCATCGGATGGATCACGTGCGCGGCGTCGCCGACCAGCGCGAGACCGGTCGCAACGTAGCTCTGCGCGTGCAGCAGGCGCAGCGGGAATGCGACGCGCTTGTCCGCCGCGGTGATCGCGCCGAGGTGCCGCTGGAACGCCTCGGCCAGGCGCTCGCGGAATTCCGCATCCGGCAGCGCCATCAGTTCCTCGGCCTCGGCCGTGTCGGTGGACCAGACGATGGACGAGCGGCCGTCGGCCAGCGGCAGGAATGCCAGCGGGCCGCCGGGCATGAAGCGCTGGCAGGCAATTCCGCGGTGCGGCTTTTCGGTGGTGACGTTGCACACGATCGAACGCTGCGGATAGGCCCAGCCGCCCACGTCGATGCCGGCCCATTCGCGCAGTGGCGAGTCGGCGCCTTCGGCGGCGACGACCAGCTCCGCTCCCACCATCTCGCCGTTGCTCAGCTGCAGGCGCGCGCGGCCTGACTCCAGCGCAAGGTGCTTGACCTGCACGCCGGTCATGGCGGCGTTGCCGAGCGCGCTCCACAGCGTGGCGCGCAGCAGGCTGTCCTCGACGATGTGGCCGAGCTGCGGCACGGCGAGCTCGGCGGCGTCGAACGTCAGACTCTGCAGCGCCGTGCCCTCCCACACCTGCATGCGGGTGTACGGGCTCGCACGTTGCGCGGCGATGCGGCTCCAGACGCCGCAGGTTTCCAGGAACCGCGCCGTGCCGGGCGAAAGCGCGTACACGCGTGCGTCGTAATGCTCGGCCTTCCAGGGCGCGGGTGCAGCGCCTTTTTCGATCAGCGCGACGTCGAAGCCTTCGCGCGAGAGCGCCAGCGCAGTGGCGGCGCCGACGACGCCGCCGCCCACGACCACGACGTCGTGGCGTTTCATGTCGCGCCTGAAGGCGCTCCTACATTTCTCACTTGGGGCCGGCCGCGGGCCAAGGCCGCTAGGCTGCAACGTCGACGTATTCGACCCTGCTCTTCGGCTCGGGGATGGCGATGCCGTCCGCGCGCATGCCTTCGATGTGAAGTTCGATGGCTTCCTGAATCAGCTTTTCGACCTCCTTCACTGTGGCGCCCGTCGCCACACAGCCCGGCAGATCGGGGACGTACGCCGCGAAGTTCGACTCAGCTTTCTCAATTACGACGGCATAACGCATGGCAACCCTCATTTCTTCCAACCTGCCTGCTTGAAGATACTGTTCAGCGTCCCGGGGGGCAAATCGTCGCTGGGCTTGCCTGCCAGGGTCACCCGCCCCGGTTTCGTCGGATGCTTGAACTGGCGGTGGCTGCCCTTCGTGGTGGCCAGGCGCCACCCGTCGTCCTTCAGCCGCGTCAGGACCTCGCTGACCTTCATGCCCTGACCCTCCCCTGGAGTTCTTATGGGGCAATCGTCTCAGGAGGCCTAGCGTCTGGCCAATTTTGGCGTGCCGCCAGCGAAGCCCAGGTTCTGGCGCATCACGGCACGCTTCACCGGCGGCAGCAGGTCGAGCGCCAGCAGGCCCCAGTGCCGGGTCTCGGCAAGGCCCGGGATGGCGTTGGAGAAGATGCGCACCAGGCCGTCCGTGAAATTGGACACGGTCGCCCGCTCGGCGCGGCGGCGTATCTCGTACTCGGCCAGCACGTCCGGCGCGCCCGGGTCTGGCGCGCCGGCGACCAGTTCGGCCACGGTCGCCACGTCGCGCAGGCCCAGGTTGAAACCCTGCGCCGCGATCGGGTGCAGCGTCTGCGCGGCGTTGCCGGCGAAGATCACGCGCGGCGCGGTGAGCGCATCGCTCATCACGCGGGTCAGCGGGTAGCGGTTGCGGCGCCCG
>JANNLM010000031.1:0-9226 GCA_031396825.1 Gammaproteobacteria bacterium
GCGCGTCGCCACCAGCGCCTTGCGGTGGATGCGCAGGAACCACGGCGCGAAATCGTCCTCGAGCGTCTTCAGCGACTCCTCGATCAGCACCTCGCCGTGCAGGTGGTGCACGGTCGTGTACTTCTGGTCGGCGAGGAAATACACGATGTCCTCGGCCGGCACCCGCACCAGGCCCTCGCGCGTGGTCGCCAGCACGAACTCGCGCTTGGGCCGCGCCTGGTCGGCGCGGTCGAGCTTGAGCAGGCTCGCGCGGCTGGGCTTGCGCGCGCGCTGCAGCGCCTCGCGCAGCTTCTCGCGGCGGATGGGCTTGAGCAGGTAGGCGGTGGCGCTGGCGTCAAAGGCCGACAGCGCGTGCTCGGAGAAGGCGGTGGTGAAGATCACCGCCGGCGGCGTCGCGTCCTCGGCCAGCTCGCGCGCCACCTGCAGGCCGTCCTTGCCGGGCATGCGGATGTCGAGCAGCACCAGGTCCGGCTGCTGCTCGCGGATCAACTTGAGCGCCTGCTCGCCGTCGCCGGCCTCGCCGACCACCTCGTAGCCCGGGAACTCGGCGATCAGCCGGCGCAGGCGCTCGCGCGCCAGCGGCTCGTCGTCGACGATCGCGACTTTCATGCGGCCTTGATGATCGGCAGGGTCAGGCGCGCCACGAACCGGTCTCCGTCTTCGCCCAGCTCGAGCCGGGCCTGGTTCTCACCGTAAATGAGGGCGAGGCGCTGGGCAATGTTGTCCACCGCGATGCGCTGGCCCTGGTGCGGCGGCGCCGCGGCATCCGGCCGTGGATTGGACACCTCGATGCGCAGGGTGGTGCCATCGCGGCGCGCGCGCACACCGATGGTGCCGGGCGCGGGCAGCCGCTCGATGCCGTGGTACACCGCGTTCTCGATCAGCGGCTGCACCGACAGCAGCGGCACGTCGAGCGTTTCCGCCCCCGGCTCCACCTCCCAGTTCACCGTCAGGCGCCCGCCCAGGCGGGCCTGCTCGATGCGCAGGTAAGCGCGCGCCAGCGTCAGCTCCTCGGCCAGCGGCACCAGCCGCGGCCGCGCCTCCAGGCCCGAGCGCATCAGCTCGGCCATGTCCTCGATCAGCGTCTCCGCCTCGGCCGGACGGCTGCCGACCAGCGCGGCGATGCTGTTGAGGCTGTTGAACAGGAAGTGCGGGCGCATGCGCGCCTGCAACGCCTCGTAACGCGAGCGCCCCTCGCTCAGCACCTGCTGGCGCCACTGGTGCTGCAGCCAGAACAGGCGCAGCACCAGCAGCGACACGATCGCGCCGATGCACAGGTGGCGGAACAGGAAGCCCTCGCGCGGCTCCGGCCGCAGCGCGAAGCCCTGGTCCACGCGCAGCAGCAGCTCGTAACCGACGGCGCTGATCACGCCGTTGACCGCGACCAGCAGGAACCAGGCGACCAGGAACACGACCTCGACCGGCGTATGGCGCAGCCAGTTGCGCGCGAAGCACAGCACCGCGCCGCTGCACAGGCCGGTCCACTGCAGGAACAGGGAGGTCATGAAGAAGCGGTCCCAGACGTTGGCGCCGATGCCGGCCGACAGCGTCAGCACGATGGCGACCAGCTCGAGGATGAAGGCCAGCAGCAGCAGCGGCCGCCACCGGCAGAAATCCGGAATCAGGCCGGAGGCGACGTCCGGGATCGGGGCGTTCACCGCCTGAGAGTGGCGCGTGCGCTCGCGGGGGTCAAGCACGCTCCGGATATACTCCGCCGCCTATGAAAAAGGCGAAGAAGAAACTCTGGGGAGGCCGTTTCGGCGAGCTGACGGACCTGCTGGTGGAGACGTTCACCGAGTCGGTCAGCTTCGACTGGCGCCTGTACCCGCACGACATCGAGGGCTCGATCGCCCACGCCCGCATGCTGGCCAAGGTCGGCGTGCTGACCCGCGCCGAGGCCACGAAGATCGCGGCGGGCCTGACCCGCATCCGCCGCGACATCGACCAGGGCAATTTCCGCTGGGATCCCGCCCTCGAAGACGTGCACATGAACATCGAGTCGAGGCTGACCGAGCGCATCGGCGAGGTCGGCAAGAAGCTGCACACCGGCCGCTCGCGCAACGACCAGGTCGCCACCGACCTGCGCCTGTACCTGCGCCACTGGATCGACCGGATTTCCGGGCTGCTGGCGCTGTGCAGCGCGCGCCTGCTGGACCTGGCCGAGCGCGAGGCCGACACCATCCTGCCGGGGTTCACCCACCTGCAGATCGCCCAGCCGGTGACCTTCGGCCACCACATGCTGGCCTGGCGCGAGATGCTCGAGCGCGACCGCGCGCGGCTGGCCGATGCGCGCAAGCGCGTCAACGTGCTGCCGCTGGGCGCCGCGGCGCTGGCCGGCACGGTCTACCCGATCGACCGCGCCTACACCGCGAAGCTGCTCGGTTTCGAGGCGGTGGCGGAGAACTCGCTCGACGCGGTGTCGGACCGGGACTTCGCCATCGAGTTCGCGGCCGCGGCGGCGCTGACCATGGTGCACCTGTCGCGCATGTGCGAAGAGCTGATCCTGTGGAACAACCCGCTGTTCGGCTTCGTCACCTTGCCGGACCGCTTCTGCACCGGCTCATCGATCATGCCGCAGAAGAAAAACCCGGACGTGCCGGAGCTGATCCGCGGCCGCACCGGCCGCGCGGTGGGCGGGCTGGTGGCGCTGCTGACGCTGATGAAGGCCCAGCCGCTGGCCTACAACCGCGACAACCAGGAGGACAAGCCGGCCGTGTTCGACCTGGTCGACACCGTCGTCGAATGCCTGCAGGTGTTCGCCGAACTGGTCCCGGCGATCAAGGTCGAGCGCAAGACCTGCCGCGATGCGGCGCAGCGCGGCTATTCCACCGCCACCGACCTGGCCGACTACCTGGTGCGCAAGGGCGTGGCGTTCCGCGACGCGCACCACGCGGTCGGCGCCGCGGTGGCCTACGCCATCGACAAGGGCGTGGACCTGGCCGGGCTCAAGCTCGATGAGCTCAAGCGCTTCTCACCGAAGATCGGCCCCGACGTCTACAAGTCCCTGACGCTCGAAGGCTCGGTCGCGGCCCGCAACCACATCGGCGGCACCGCGCCGGCGCAGGTTCGCGCCGCCATCCGCCGCGCCCGCAAAAAATAGGGACGCACATCTTTTAAAAAGGTGTGCGTCCCATTTTTCCAGCGTACGCGGGGATGACGAAATGCGTTTGTTGGCAATGGCTTGGCGCACTGGTATGATCAGTTGACCACCATGTTCAACGCCATCCGAAAGCCGTCCCTGTCCGAGTCGGTCTACCGCCAGCTCGAGGATCGCATCCTGCGCCAGGAACTCAAGCCCGGCGACGAGCTGCCGGCCGAGCGCGCGCTGTCCGGGCAGCTTGGCGTCAATCGCGGCGCGGTGCGCGAGGCCCTCAAGCGCCTGCAGCAGGCCGGGCTGGTCGCGGTGCGCCACGGCGGTAACAGTGTCGTGCAGGACTACCTCGAGAAAGGGGGACTGGAATTGCTGCCGACGCTGCTGGTGAACGAAAAGGGCCGCCTCAACGGCGTGGTGGTGCGGTCGGTCATGGCGATGCGCTCGTCGCTGGCGCCCGACATCGCCGCCGGCGCGGCGCGCAAGCCCAACCCGGCATTGGCCGGCGAGCTCGACGCCATCGTCGAGCGCATGCGCGTGCAGAAGGGCGACGTCAAGGCGCTGCAGAACCATGCGCTGGACTTCTGGCGCAAGCTGGTCGAGCACGGCGGCAACATCGCCTTCCGCCTGGCCTTCAACTCGATGACCCGCACGTACACGCAGGTCTGGATCACGCTGACCGGCGTGCTGGCGGCCGAGTTTCGCGACCTCGACAACCTCGCGGGGATTGCCGCCGCCGTGCGCAACGGCAACGCCGAAGCGGCGCGCAATGCCGGGCGCGCGCACGTGGAGATCGGCCGCCGGGCGATCGAGAAGGCGCTCGACGCGGTGGGCGTGCGCGAGGACTAGGGGCGCGGTTCGCGCTGCTGCAGGATCTCGTCCACCTGGCGCTGCCAGCGCTCGAGCATCTCGTCGTAGACGTCGAACACGCAGCGCGCGCAGCCGCCACCGCAGCAGTCGCCGGGCTCGGGCGGCACCGGCCTGGGCGGCAGCTCGTGCTCAGCGGGCTGAGCGGGGAAAGAGCCCACGGTTGGTCCGGTACAGCGTCGAGATGTCCTCCTCGCCGTGCCCCTGCTGCTTGAGCTGCTCGTACTGCGGGATGGTCGCCTCGGCCACCGGCAGCTTGCCGCCGAGCGCGTGCGCCATCTTCTGGCAGATGTAGAGGTCCTTCAGGTGCAGGGCCAGCTTGAAACCGAGCGGGTACTGGTTGGCCATGAAGTTCTTGCCGCGGTGGGTCATGAACCACGAGCCCGCCGCGCCGGAGCCGACCACCTCCAGCGCCCGGTCGAGCGGCAGGCCGAGCGCCTCGGCGAAAGCCACGCCCTCGGTCACGGCCTGCGCGATGCCGGCGCACACCACCTGGTTCACCGCCTTGGTCGCCTGGCCCGAGCCGACCAGGCCCATGTGCACGTGGCGCGAGCCCATCGCGCCGAACGCCGGCGCGGCGTGCTTCACGTCGGACTCGTGGCCACCGACCATGAAGGTCAGCGTGCCGTTGCGCGCGCCCTCGGTGCCGCCGGTGATCGGCGCGTCGACGAAACGGCAGCCGACGCCAGCCAGTTCGCGCGCCGCGGCGATCGCGGTCTCGCGCGCCACGGTCGAGGTGTCGATCACCAGCTTGCCGCGTGCCTCCGGCACGGCGAGGTGGTCCACCATGACCAGCACCTGCTGGTCGGCCGACACGCACAGGATGACGACGTCGCAGGTCTTCCACAGCTCGGCCGGCGTGTTCACCGCGCGCACGCTGTGGTCGCGCGCGAACTGCTCGGCCTTGGCCGTGGTGCGGTTCCAGACGCCGCCCAGCATCTCCTTGCGCGCGAGGTGGGTGGCCATGTGCCAGCCCATCGCTCCCAGGCCGATGAATCCCGCTTTCATTGCGTTTCTCCGATTGCCCTCGGCGCATCATGCCGCCGCCGAACGCCGCGGGCCAGCGCCCGTGCCATCATCGGCGCGTGAGCGCCCCTTTCACGGATCTCGCTGGTGCGGTCGCGGCCATCCTCGAGCGCGCCGGCCCGCGGCTGGTGCTGGGCATCCCGCTGGGGCTGGGCAAGCCGGTGCCGCTGGTGAACGCGCTGTACCGCCGCGTCGCGGCCGACCCTTCGCTGCACCTGCGCATCCTGACCGCGCTGACGCTGGAGCAGCCGCGCGGCGCCAGCGCCATCGAGCGCGCCTTCCTCGAGCCGTTCGTGGCGCGGGTCTATGCCGGTTGCCCGGAACTCGACTACGCGGCGGCGCAGCGCGAGCGGCGCCTGCCGCCGAACGTCGAGGTCTCCGAGTTCTTCTTCCGCCCCGGGACGATGCTCGACAACGCCGCCGCGCAGCAGCAGTACGTCAGCAGCAACTACACGCACGCCGCGCGCGACACCGTGGCCCAGGGCTGCAACGTCGTCGCGCAGATGGTCGCGCGGCGCACGGTCGACGGCGCCACGCGCTACAGCCTCTCGTGCAACCCCGATACCGGGATCGAAGTCGTCGAGCGGCTGCGCGCCGCGCAGCGGCCGTGCCTGGCCGTGGCGATGGTCAATCCGCAGCTGCCGTACCTCGAAGGCGACGCCGAGGTGCCGGCCGGCTTCTTCGACATCGTGGTCGAGCCGCCCGAGGGCGACCATGCGCTGTTCTCCACCCCGAAGCTGCCGGTCGCAACGCCCGACTACCTGGTCGGCCTGCACGCGAGCAGCCTGGTGAGGGACGGCGGCACGCTGCAGGTCGGTATCGGCAGCCTCGGCGATGCCGTCGTGCACGCGCTGCTGTTGCGCCACCGCCACAACGCCGCGTATCGCGAGCTGTTGCGCGGCGCGGGCGCCGCGCCGGCGCTGACCGAGGCGGTCGGCGGCGATGCACCGTTCGCGGCCGGGCTGTACGGCGCCAGCGAGATGCTGGTGGACGGCTTCATGCACCTGCATCGCGCCGGCATCCTGGCGCGACGCGTCTACGGCTTCTGGGCGCTGCAACAGCTCATCAACGAGGGCCGCGTGGACCCGCAGCGGCTCACCCCGGCGCTGCTCGCCGACCTCGAGGCGCTCGGCGTGCGCGTGATCCGCACGCAGGATTTCGCGACGCTGCAGCACCACGGCGTGTTCAACGACGCCACGCGCTACGACCAGGGTTTCATCGTCGCGCCGGACGGCGAGCGCGTTGTCGCCAACATGGCCGACCCGCAGGCACGCCGCGTGCTCGGCGAGCGCTGCCTCGGCCAGCGCCTGCGCAACGGCACGCTGCTCAACGCCGCGTTCTACCTGGGTACGCGCGAGTTCTACCAGTGGCTGCGCGACTTGCCGGACGCCGAGCGCCGCGCCATCGGCATGGCCGGCGTCGCGCGCATCAACCAGCTCGACCTCAACCCGCGCCTGTACCAGCAGCAGCGCCTGCACGCGCGCTTCATGAACACGGCGCTGATGGTCACGCTGTCCGGCGCGGTGGTATCGGACGGCCTCGAGGACGGCCGCGTGGTCAGCGGCGTCGGCGGTCAGTACAACTTCATCGCCATGGCGCACCAGCTCGCCACCGGCCGCTCGGTGCTGATGCTGCGCGCGACGCGCGAGGCCGACGGCCGCGCCTCCAGCAACATCGTGTTCAACTACGGCCACACCACGATCCCGCGCCACCTGCGCGACCTGGTCGTGACCGAGTACGGCATTGCCGACCTGCGCTCGAAATCGGACCGCGACGTCATCGCCGCGCTGCTGAACGTCGCCGACTCGCGTTTTCAGGATGGCCTGCTCGCTCGCGCCAAAGCCGCCGGCAAGATCGAAGCGGGCTACCGCATCCCCGACGCGCACCGCGCCAACACGCCGCAGCGGCTCGAGCGGGTGCTGGCGCCGCATCGCGCGCTGTTTCCGGAATTCCCGCTCGGCTGCGATTTCACCGACGTCGAGCAGGCGCTGGTCAGCGCGCTGCAGGGCCTGAAAGCACGCGCGGCGCGGGGCAAGCTCGCGGCGATGTGGGATGCGCTGCGCGCGGGACCCGCGCCCGCGGGCGCGGCGCCGTACCTCGCGCGCATGAAGCTGGACGCGCCCGCCGATTTTCAGTCGCGGATCGCGCGCAGATTGCTGGTCCTGGAGTTGCGGGCGCAGGGGATCCGTTGACGCAGTCGGCTTATGTGCGGTAACGAACGGACTCGCTTCGTCGAACGCGCACACTTTCGCACTTGCCTGCCGATGCGCGTCAAGGAGGCCTTATGAGAACGCTTGTGATCGCCACGCTGGCCCTGTTCGCGGCGGCACTGCCCCTGCAAGCCGCTGCGGAACCCGAGAAGAGCCTGTATGAGCGGCTTGGCGGCGTCTTCGCCATCGCCATGGTCGTCGACCACTTCAGCGACGCGGTCGTACGCAACCCCATGGTCGGGAAAGCCTCGAAGAACCCGGCCCTCAAGAAATGGCACACGAAGAACCTGGGCAGGCTGGCAGGCCTCAAGTTCATGCGGACCCTGTGGGTCTGCGAGGTCACCGGCGGGCCATTCAAGTTTTCGGCCACCAAGCCGGGCACGACGCACCTGGGCCTCGAAGAGGCACATCGCGAGCTCAGGATCTCGCCGGCAGAATTCGACGAGGTCGCAGCCGAACTGGGGCGCTCCCTTGATTTTGCCAAGGTACCGGCGCGCGAGAAGGCCGAGGTCCTCGCCGCCTTCGCGGCGCACAAGAACGAGGTCACCGCCGGCCACACGATGAAGTGAGGCGGGCCACAACGAGTGGCCCGCTTCCAGGTCTTCCTCGGCTCCGCCTAGTGCGGCGTGAGCGGCGTGGGCTGCGGCTCGAGATATCCGCCCGGCCGCTGTTTCCTGATCAGCAGGTTGCGGATCTCCCACTCGGACTTCGACTCGACTGCCTGCAGCAAACGGATGTCGTCGCCGGCCTGCACTGCCACCGGCACGCCGTTGCGGAACAGCACGCGGTTGCCCGACAGGGCCGGCACTTTCTCGCCGGGCACGATGACGCCGATCAGGTTCAGCGGGTCGGCGGCCGAGATCGATACCAGTTCCTCGTCCTCGCCCAGCGCCTTGCGCAACGCCCCGGCCGCCTCCGGCAGCGCGAACTGCTCGCCCGAAAACCCGCTGACGAAGCGCCCGCCACGGATCTCGCCGCGCGCCTCCATGCGGCGGTAGACGTAGAACAGCTCGCGCCAGGGCGGCAGGTGGTCCTCGCGCGCCAGCAGCGCGCGGAACACGATGCCGTAGCGGCGCAGCAGCACGCGCGCGACATGCTCGACGGCCGGATCGGCCAGTGCGCCGGCCTGCTCGGTGCGGCGCGCCGGACGCGGCAGGCTCCAGCGGCCGGCGGCATCGACTTCGTGGCTGATGGCGCGACGGTAGCGCCGCAGCTTCTCGCGCCGCTCGGCCGGCACCACCAGCGCGCGCAAGCCGGCGAACGAATCCGACGTGACCAGGCCTTGCGACACCAGCTCGCCGAGCGCCTGCTCCACCTCGGTACGCAGCAGGCCGCTGTCGTGTACCAGGTCGCCGAAGAACGAGGCGCCGTGGGTGCGCAGGCATTCGCGCACTTTTTGGGCGCGCGGCGACAGGCTGTCGTCCCCGCGTAAGCGGGGACCCAGGTCCTTCTGGATTCCCGCTTCCGCGGGAATGACGGATTCCTGGCTGTTCCAATACACGAGCGCATCCCGAGGGCACAGCACGATGGGCGTGGTGCGCACGGGGCCGGAGCGGCGTTCCGGGTCGGCGGTCTGCGCCGGGCGGAACCAGACGATGTGGCCGGCCGCGCACAGCCGGTCGAGCAGCTCCGGATGGTAGTGGCGCAAGCGCGGCGCCAGCACGTCGTCCTCCCACGCGCCGGCCGGCACGGAGAAGCCTTCGAGCTGGCGCAGCACCGCGAGCAGGCCCGCCTCGCCTTCGCGCCGTTCGTCGAGCGCCGCGCCGGCCACACCCTGCCAGCGGAACAGGAAGCGCATGAACTGCGCCGGCGCCACCGCCTGGATTTCGCTGCGCTGCGTTTCGCGCGTGTAGCGATGCAGCCGCGCGAGCAGCCGGCGCTCGCACCACAACGAAAAAGGGGACGCAACCCTTTTTCCCGTCTCGTTCCGAAAAAGGGTTGCGTCCCCTTTTTCGCTCATGCGCATCACCGCGCCTTCGGTTTCGAGCGCGGCCAGCGTCGCGTCGAGGGTTTCGGCCGGTACGCCGAGCGG
>JANNLM010000044.1:0-5790 GCA_031396825.1 Gammaproteobacteria bacterium
TCGCGCGTGACGTCGAACTGCTTGCCGACCTCTTCCAGCGTGTGGTCGGTGTTCATGTCGATGCCGAAGCGCATGCGCAGCACCTTGGCCTCGCGCGGCGTCAGCGACGCCAGGATCTGCTGGGTGGCCTCGGACAGCGACGAGGTCGTCGCCGAGTCGAGCGGGGACACCGCCGCGGTGTCCTCGATGAAATCGCCCAGGTGCGAATCCTCGTCGTCGCCGATCGGCGTCTCCATCGAGATCGGTTCCTTGGCGATCTTGAGCACCTTGCGGACCTTGTCCTCCGGCATCTCCATCTTCTGCGCCAGCTCTTCCGGCGTCGGCTCGCGGCCCATCTCCTGCAGCATCGTCCGGCTGATGCGATTCAGCTTATTGATCGTTTCAATCATGTGCACCGGGATGCGGATGGTGCGGGCCTGGTCGGCGATCGAGCGCGTGATGGCCTGGCGGATCCACCAGGTCGCGTAGGTCGAGAACTTGTAACCGCGCCGGTATTCGAACTTGTCCACGGCCTTCATCAGGCCGATGTTGCCTTCCTGGATCAGGTCGAGGAACTGCAGGCCGCGGTTGGTGTACTTCTTGGCGATCGAGATGACGAGGCGCAGGTTGGCCTCGACCATCTCCTTCTTGGCGCGGCGGGCCTTGGCCTCGCCGACGCTCATGTGCCGGTTGATGCCCTTGACCTCTTCGATCGTGAGCAGGTTCTCCTGCTCCAGCGCGCGCAGGCGGTCCTGCAGCGCCTTGATCTCGTCACCGTGCTTGGCAATCGCGCGCGCGTGCTTCTTGTCGCCGCGCGTGACGCGCGAGACGAAGCTCTTGTCGGCGGCGTGGCCCGGGAACTTCTCGAGGAATTCCTTGCGCGGCATGCCGCAGTCGACCACGCAGATCTTCATGATCGCGCGCTCGGCGGTGCGCACGATGTCGGTCTTGGCGCGCAGGTTGCGCGTGACCTCGTCGACGATCTTCGGCGACAGGCGGAAGGTCATCAGGTGCTCGGCCAGCGCCTCGCGCTTCTTCTGGGTCTTCTTGTCGTCGGAACCGGCCTTCTCGAGCGAGTCCCAGGCCTTGTCGAACAGCTTCTGCAGCTGGTTGAAGTTCTTGGCGGCCTCGACCGGATCCGGACCGGTATCGACGGCTTCCTCGTCGTCGTCGCCGTTCTCCTTGTCGTCCTTTTCCTTCACCGCCACCACCGGCTCTTCCTTGAGGTCGGGCGGCAGTTCACCCTCGGCCGGCGGCGGGGCGTTGGGGTCGAAGAAGCCGACCACCACGTCGGCGAGGCGGCGCTTGCCGGCCTTCACCGCATCAAAGGCCTCGAGCAGGATCGCCGTGGTCTCGGGGTACATCGCCATCGCGTAGAACGCCTCGTTGAGGCCTTCCTCGATGCGCTTGGCGATGCGGATTTCGCCCTCGCGATCGAGCAGCTCGACGCTGCCCATCTCGCGCATGTACATGCGCACCGGATCGGTGGTGCGGCCGAACTGGTCGTCGAGCGCGGCCAGCTGCGCGGCCGCTTCCTCGATCTCGTCGTCGTCCTCTTCCTGCGTCGCCGCCGCCGGCTCGGGCAGCAGGATGGACTCCTCGTCCGGGGCCTCGTCGTGCACGACGATGCCCATGCTGTTGATCATCGAAATGACGTCGTCCAGCTGCTCGGAGTCGACGATCTCCGGCAGGTGGTCGGTCACCTCGGAATAGGTCAGGTACCCCTTCTCCTTGCCACGGGCAATCAGGGTCTTGATCTGCGACTGTTTCTCGAGATTCATTGGCACGTTCGGGGAGAGTTTCGGTCTGCGGCTAGGCGGGATTTAATGGGCCGCAAAGAACCGGCGATTCTACCTGAAATTGGCTGCCTGGACACCCGGATTAGACCGGCTTGGCCCCGGAGAGGTGCCGCGAAAGGGTGCCCAACTCCTGTTGCTCGGCCACGGTCAGCTCGCGGCGGCGGGCCTCGGCCAGCAGCGCCTGCGCCCGGGCCTTGAGGCCCTTCTGGGCCAGGTGGGCGATGGCGTCGCCGAACTCACGGGCAACCACGTCTTCGCCCAGTTCGAGCGGTTCCGCGGCCACGCGCACCAGGGCCTGGCCGCGCTCCTCCTCCCGCCACAGCTCCAGCAACCGGGCGGCGGTGGCGTCCGGGTGCTCGCGGAAGTACTCGAGCACGTCCATCAGCAGGCCTATGCCCGGGGCGTCGGCCCGGGCCAGCTGCTCCAGGTCGCCGACCTGCGTAGCCAGCGCCGGCTGCTCGAGCAACAGCTGCAGGGCGCGCAGCACGGGGCGCGCGGCGATGGTACGGATCGACGCGGCTCCGGGGTCGGCGGCCGCCGCATCCGGGGCCCGGCCGGCTTCGAGGTCCTCGGGGTTCAGGCGGGCGATCTTGGCCAGCTCGGCCACGATCATCTTGCGCAACGGCCCGTCGCGCAGCCGCCCCAGGTGCGGTTTGGCGAGCGCGACCAGGCGGGCCCGGCCCTCCGTGGAAGCGGGCTTGGCCTGGCTCAGCAATTCGCTGACCAGGAAGCTCGACAGGGTCGGGGCCGCCAGCACGCGCTGGCGGAACTCGTCGGCGCCGATCTCCTGCACCAGCGTGTCGGGGTCGTGGCCGTCGGGCAGGAACATGAACAGCATCTCGCGCCCCTCGTAAGCCTCCGGCAGCGCCTGCTCGAGCGCGCGCCAGGCCGCGGCGCGGCCGGCGCGGTCGCCGTCGAAGCAGAACACCACGCGCTGCGTGCTCTTGAACAGCAGGTTCAGGTGCTCGCGCGTGGTCGCGGTCCCCATGGTCGCCACCGCATTCACGACGCCGTGCTGCGCGAGCATGACGACGTCCATGTATCCCTCGACCACGAGGATGTACGGGATCGTGCCCGTCCCCTGGCGCGCTTCATAGAGGCCGTAGAGCTGCCGGCCCTTGTCGAACAGCGGCGTCTCGCGGCCGTTGAGGTACTTGCGGTCGTCGTCGCTGCCCGGGAGCACGCGGCCGCCGAAGGTGATGACCTGGCCGCGCAGGTTGCGCACCGGGAACATGATGCGGCGGCGATAGAAGTCGTAGACGCGGCCCTTGTCGTTCCTGACCAGCAGGCCTGCCTCCAGCGCGTGCTTCTCCGGCACCTGCGATGCGACGGTGTCCCACCCGTCGGGCGCGAAACCGATGCCGAAGCGCTTGGCGGTCTCGCCGCTGACGCCGCGTTTTTTCAGGTAGTCGATGGCGACCTGGCTTTTCTTCAGCTCGGCCTTGTAGATGCGCTCGGCCGCGGCCAGCGCATCGAGCGGACCGTCGAGCACCAGCTTCTCGGCGGCGCCGCCGCCCTCGCGCGGCACGGTGAGGCCGGCGCGCTTGGCCAGCTCCTCCACCGCCTCGACGAACTGCAGGCGGTCGTATTCCATGAGGAAGCTGATCGCGGTGCCGTTCTTGCCCGAGCTGAAATCGAAGAACATCTGCTTGGTCGGGCTGACGAAGAACGACGGCGTCTTCTCGTTGGTGAACGGCGAGCGGGCGCGGTACTCCTTGCCCGCCTTGCGCAGGTCCAGGCGCTCGCTGATCAGCTGCACGATGTCCGTGCGGGTGAGCAGGTCCTGGATGAAGGAATCGGGGATGCGGCCGGCCATGAGGGCCCGATTATCCCGTGTTATCCCAGCTTGCTCTTGACCAGCCCGGAGAGCTTGCCCATGTCGGTCTTGCCGGCGACCCTGGGCTTGAGCCAGGCCATGAGCTTGCCCATGTCCTTGCCGCCGGCGGCGCCGGTCTCGGCCTTGCCCTGGTCGATCAGCGCCATGACCTCGGCCTCGGTGAGCTGCTGCGGCATGTAGGTCAGCAGGATCTGGATCTCGGCGGCTTCCTTGTCGGCGAGGTCCGGCCGGTTGCCGGCGCGGAACTGTTGCTCCGAGTCGCGCCGCTGCTTGACCATCTTGTCGAGGATGCCCAGCGCCGTCGCCTCGTCGGCGTCCTTGCCGTGGTCGGCCTCGTAACGCTTGAGCTCGGACAGGGCCAGCCGCACGGTGTGCAGGCGCATGGCCTCACCGGCCTTCATGGCCGTCTTCATGTCCTCGGTGATGCGGGCTTTGAGCGTGGTCATCGTTCTGGCTCCAGAAAAAGGGGACGCACACCTTTTCCCTCAAAGCAAAACGCCCCGGCGTCCGGGGCGTCGAAAAAGGTGTGCGTCCCCTTTTTCAGTATAGGCGCGTGCGGTTCGTGGAATCGCGCGACTGGCGCTTGAGCTGCCGCTTGATGGCGGCGGCGCGCTTGCGCTTGCGCTCCTGGCTCGGCTTCTCGAAGTACTCGTGCTTGCGCACGTCGGTGAGCACGCCGGCTTTTTCGCAGGTGCGCTTGAAGCGGCGCAGGGCGACTTCAAACGACTCGTTATCGCGGATTCGTACGGAAGGCATTCAAACCACTCTTTGGCCCGGTTAAGGGAGGGAAACGGGCCGCGATTCTATGCGGGCCGCGCCGGTAATGCAAAACGAAGTCCCCGCGAAAGCGGGGAACCAGTTCAAAATGACCCCATGAGCAACTTGGGCCCCGTGCTGGGCATCGAAACCTCCTGTGACGAGACCGCCGTGGCGGTCTACGACCCGGTCCGCGGGCTGCTGTCCCATACCCTGCACAGCCAGGTGGACCTGCACGCGGCCTACGGCGGGGTGGTGCCGGAGCTGGCCTCGCGCGACCACGTCCGGCGCATCAACCCGCTGATCCGCCAGGCCCTGGCCGAGGCCGGGCTGACCGCGGCCGACCTCTCGGGCATCGCCTATACGGCGGGCCCCGGCCTGATTGGCGCGCTGATGGTGGGCGGCGCGGTGGCCGCGGGCCTGGCGCTGGCGCACGGACTGCCGCTGGTGCCGGTCCACCATATGGAAGCCCACCTGCTGGCGCCCATGCTGGAAACCCCTCACCCCGAGTTCCCCTTCCTGGCCTTGCTGGTGTCCGGCGGGCACACCCAGTTGGTCGCCGTCGAGGGCGTCGGCCGCTACGAGATCCTCGGCGAGAGCCTGGACGATGCGGTCGGCGAGGCCTTCGACAAGGTGGCCAAGCTGCTGGGGCTGCCCTACCCCGGCGGGCCGGCGCTGGCCAAGCTGGCCGAGCGCGGCAAGCCCGGACGCTTCAAGTTCAGCCGGCCGATGACCGACCGGCCGGGGCTCGACTTCAGTTTCTCGGGCCTCAAGACCGCGGTGCTGACCGCGCTGCCGGCCGATGCCGACGAGCAGACGCGCGCCGACCTCGCGCGCGGCTTCGAGGACTGCGTGGCCGACACCCTGGTGATCAAGTGCGAGCGCGCGCTCGAGCACACCGGCTTTCGCAGCCTGGTGGTCGCCGGCGGCGTCGGCGCCAACCTGCGGCTGCGCGCCGCGTTGCAGCAGGCGGTGCAGGCATCCGGGACCGCACTGTTCTTCCCTCGTCGCGAGTTCTGCACCGACAATGCGGCGATGATCGCCTACACCGGCGCGGCACGACTGGCCGACGGCCGGCCGGCGGCCGGCCCGCTCGAAGTGCGCGCGCGCTGGCCGATGTCGGAATTGCGTGCACCGGCGCATGCCGGTCGCGCCTGAGAGGCGCTCCTACATGGACACGGTTCGCATCCGCGGCCTCAAGGTCGAAACCGTCGTCGGCGTCCACGCCTGGGAGCGCAAGGTGCCGCGCCCGGTGGTGATCGACCTCGAACTCGTCGCCGACGTCGCGCGCGCGGCCAGGCACGATGCGCTGAAGGACGCGCTCGATTACGCCGCGGTGGCGCAGCTGGTGTCGGAATTCGTCTCGACCTCGGATTTCCAGCTCATCGAAACCCTGGCCGAGCGGCTGGCGGAGAGGGT
>JANNLM010000063.1:0-9821 GCA_031396825.1 Gammaproteobacteria bacterium
GCCATCATCAAGCCGTTCAAGCTCGACGCCGTGCGCGAAGCGCTGGCCGAGGTGGGCGTGCAGGGCATGACCGTGACCGAGGTGCGCGGCTTCGGCCGGCAGAAGGGCCACACCGAGCTGTACCGCGGCGCCGAGTACACCGTCGACCTGCTGCCCAAGATCAAGCTCGAAGTGGCCGTGACGCCGGCGCTGGTGGACAAGGCCATCGAGGCGATCCAGACGGCGGCCAAGACCGGCCAGATCGGCGACGGCAAGATTTTCGTCTACGAACTCAACGAAACCGTGCGGATTCGGACCGGGGAGACGGGCAAGGAAGCGATCTGATGACGCCCGTGCTGAACGCGGGCGATACCGCCTGGCTGATCACGGCCACGGCGCTGGTGCTGTTCATGACGCTGCCGGGCCTGGCCCTGTTCTATGGCGGCCTGGTGCGGACCAAGAACGTGTTGAGCGTGCTGATGCAGTGCTTCGTCATCGCCTGCGTGGTGTCCGTGATCTGGGTGATCTACGGCTACAGCCTCGCCTTCGCGCCGGGCGGGCCGGCGGTCGGCGGCCTGTCCAAGGCGTTCTTCGCCGGCGTCGGTGAAGACGCGCTGACGGGGACGATCCCGGAGACCGTGTTCGCCATGTTCCAGCTGACCTTCGCCATCATCACGCCGGCGCTGGTGGTCGGCGCCTTCGCCGAGCGCATGAAGTTCTCCGCCATGCTGCTGTTCTCGGCGCTGTGGCTGACCGTGGTCTACCTGCCCGTGTGCCACTGGGTGTGGGCCGCGGACGGATGGCTGCTCAAGAAGAACCTGCTCGATTTCGCCGGCGGCACCGTGGTGCACACCACCTGCGGCATCGCCGCGCTGGTCTGCGCGCTGGTGCTCGGCAAGCGCAGCGGTTTTCCGACGGCGGCGCTGATGCCGCACAACATGACCATGACGGCGATGGGCGCCGGCATGCTGTGGGTCGGCTGGTTCGGCTTCAACGCGGGCAGCGCGCTCGCCGCCAACGGCAACGCCGGCATGGCGCTGCTGGCCACGCACGTGTCCGCGGCCGCCGGCGCGCTGTCCTGGATGGCGATCGAGTGGCTGCGCTACCGCAAGCCCAGCGTGCTGGGCGTGGTCACCGGCCTGGTCGCCGGGCTGGCCACCATCACGCCGGCCTCGGGCTACGTCGGCCCCGGCGGGGCGCTGGTGATCGGCTTCATCGCCGGCGCGGTCTGTTTCGTCGCGACCAACTACATGAAGCGCGCGCTGGCCGTGGATGATTCGCTCGACGTGTTCCCGGTGCACGGCGTCGGCGGCATGACCGGCACGATGCTGGCCGGCGTGTTCGCCTCGACCGGGCTCGGCGCGTTCAGCGGCCAGGGCTACGCCGAGGGCATGACCATGGGCTCGCAGCTTTGGGTGCAGGCCCAGGGCGTGCTGTCGGTGGCCGCCTACACCGCGGTCGTGACCTTCGTGCTGCTCAAGGCCGTGGACTTCGTGACCGGCCTGCGCGTGTCGCCGGAAAACGAGACCCTGGGCCTGGACCAGGCCGAGCACAACGAGCGCGGTTACAACTATTAGGAATCGCGCCTAAGAGGCGCTCCTACAGGGTTGGCGCGGCAAAGGTGTCGCAGCGAGCGACACTGCCGCTCTCGAAACCCGCCTTGAACCAGCGCACGCGCTGCTCGGCCGTGCCGTGGGTGAACGCATCCGGCACGACCGTGCCCTGCCCCTGTTTCTGCAGGCGGTCGTCGCCGATGGCGCTGGCGGTGGCCAGTGCTTCCTCGATGTCGCCGGGCTCCAGCCACTGATGCCGTTGCTGCGCGTGATGCGCCCATAGGCCCGCGTAACAGTCCGCCTGGAGTTCCTGCCGCACCAGCAGCCCATTGTCGCCCTCGACCCGCTGGCCGGATTGCCGCGCCTGGTTCACCCGCGCCGAGACCCCGGTCAGCGTCTGGACGTGGTGCCCCACCTCGTGCGCGATCACGTAGGCCTCCGCGAAATCGCCGCCGCCGCCGAGGCTGCGCATTTGCTCGAAGAAGCCGGTGTCGAGGTACACCTTGTGGTCGGCGGGGCAGTAGAAGGGGCCGCTGGCGCTGCTGGCGCCGCCGCACGCGGTCTGCACGCCGCCGGAGAACAGCGCCAGCCGTGGCTGCTCGTACTGCGCGTTCGAGGCCTGGAAGATCGCTCCCCAGACATCCTCGGTCTCGCCGAGGATGGCGGCGACGAATTCGCGGTTGGCGGCATTCTGGGGTGACGGCGCGCCGGCGGACGGTGCGCCCGAGCCGGTCATCTGGGTGACCAGCCCCAGCATCTCGAGCGGGTTCTTGCCGAGCAACAGGCTGATCACCACGACGGCGGCGACGCCGCCGAGGCCGAGCGTGCCGCCCCGGCGCAGGCCGCTGCCGCCGGCATTCTCGACGTTGCTGCTTTTCCGGGCGTCACGCCAGCGCATGGTCACTCCGAGGGTGCCGTCGCATTCTAGTCCCTTGTCGGTGAGACCCGACACACTCCGGGGCGCCGGATTGACGCAACCGCCGGCTTTCACGAAACTGCCGGTGTTCAGGAGGGCTTTGCCATGCGTCCGATTCTCATCACCCTGTGCCTGCTGTTGGTGTGCGCCGCCGCGTCCGCGGGCGACGTCTACAAGTGGAAGGACAAGGACGGCCAGGTTCACTACGGCGACAAGCCCAAGTCCGGCCAGGCCGAGTCCGTGATGGTCGAGTCCTCGAGTGACAGCGGCGAGCCGGCCACGGCCCTGGCCACAACGCAGGCGCGAGAGGCGGAGTGCCAGCAGAAGAAAGCGCAGCTCGCGACCTGGCGCAAGGCGCCGACCATGAGCGAAGTGGACAACCTGGGCAGGACCCGCGAGTACACCGCGGCCGAGCGCAAGCAGTTCCTCGACATGACGCAGGCGAAAGTCGACACCCTGTGTGCGCCCCCGGCGCCGTCGCCCGAGGCCGCCGGCACGTTCCCGCCGCCGGAGGAGAAATACACCCCGGTCGAGGCGCCGCCGGAAGAGCCGGCGCCGGGCTCGCAGCAGCAGTAGCGCAGTCGGGTCGCGCCTAAGAGGCGCTCCTACAGCAGGAAGGTCGGCACCGCGAACGCAGCGCGGTGCGTGTCGGCGTTGTAGTACTGCGTCTTCAGTTTCTTGATCGCAGCCGGCGCCAGCCGCTGCGCCAGCTTGCCGCGCGCCTTGCGCGCGAAGGACGCCGACCACCAGCCCGACGGATAGATCGGCTGCGGGAAGGTGATCAAGTGGGTCTGGGCAAAGCCGGCCTGTTTCATCGCCGCGTGCATTTCGCGGATCAGCTTCTGGTGCAGCAGCGGTGACTCGGACTGCTGCACCAGCAGGCCGTCCTTGCGCAGCGCCTTGATGCAGTCGCGGTAGAACTTCAGCCCGAACAGCCCCTCGGCGGGCCCGACCGGGTCGGTCGAGTCGATGATGATGAGGTCGATGCTCTGCGCCGGCGCGTCCTTCATCCACTGGATGCCGTCGCCGAAGAACAGCGTCGCGCGCGGGTCCTTGTTGGCGGTGCACAGCTCCGGGAAGTATTTCTCCGACAGGCGCGTGACGCGCTCGTCGATCTCGACCTGCGTGGCGCGCCTGACGCCCTTGTGCTTGAGCACCTCGCGCAGCGTGCCGCAGTCGCCGCCGCCGACGATGACGACGTTCTTCGGATTGCGGTGCGAGTTCAGCGCCGGGTGCGACATCATCTCGTGGTACAGGAAGTTGTCGCGTGTCGAGACCATGGTGCAGCCGTCGATGACCATCAGCTTGCCGAACGTGGTCGTGTCGTAGATTTCGATTTTCTGGAACGGGGTCTGCTCTTCGTGCAGCTTCTTGCCCAGCTTCAGCGAGAAGGCCGTACCGGTCTTGTCCATGGGCTCGGTGAACCAGCTGCTGTCGAGGGACATTTTGTGCTCCGAAATGAGTGACAATGCGCGCGGCAGTATAAGGAAAATAGGGACGCACACCTTTTAAAATTGCGTGCGTCCCCTTTTTGGGTAGAGGAACGCTGAAACGATGAATGACATGGGTTGGACCGCCGCGCAGGCCAGGGACCTCTACAACGTCCAGTACTGGGGCGAGGGGTATTTCGACGTCGGCGCCAACGGCCACCTGCTGGTCAAGCCGACCCGCAATGGCACGGCGATCGACCTCTACGAGCTGACCCGCAGCCTGCCGCAGCAGGGCCTGGCGCTGCCGGTGCTGCTGCGCTTCACCGGCATCCTGCAGGACCGCGTCGATGCGCTCACTGGCGCCTTCGGCGAAGTCGTCAAGGAGCTCGGCTACGGCGGCCGCTACACCGCGGTCTATCCGATCAAGGTCAACCAGCAGAAGGACGTGGTGGACGCGATCGTGCGCCACGGCGGCGACCGCGTCGGCCTCGAGGCCGGCAGCAAGCCGGAACTGGCGGCGGTGCTCGGGCTGGCGCGCCCCGGCGCCATCGTCGTGTGCAACGGCTACAAGGATCGCGCCTACATGCGCCGCGCGCTGATCGGCCAGAAGCTCGGCCATCGCGTCTACATCGTGGTGGAGAAGAACAGTGAGCTGCCGCTGCTGCTGGACGAGGCGCGCGCGCTGAAGGTCGAGCCCCTGATCGGCCTGCGCGTGCGGCTCGGCAATTCCGCGAGCACGCAGCAGAATACCGGCGGCGAGAAGGCCAAGTTCGGCCTGGCCGCGGCGCAGGTGCTGGAAGCGGTCGAAACGCTGAAGGCGGCCGGCAAGCTCGGCTGCCTGCGCATGGTTCATTTCCACCTCGGCTCGCAGGTCGCCAATGTCGCCGACATCCAGCGCGGCCTGCGCGAGGCGGCGCGCTATTACGTGGAGCTGCGCGCGCTCGGCGCGCCGCTCGACCTGGTGGACGTCGGCGGCGGCCTGGGCGTGGACTACGACGGCACGCGCAGCCGCTCGTTCTGCTCGATCAACTATTCGCTGCGCGAGTACGCGCTCACCATCGTGCGCACGCTGCAGGACGCCTGCCGGGACGCCGGCCAGCCCGAGCCGAACATCGTCTCGGAATCGGGGCGCGCGCTGACCGCGCATCACGCGGTGCTGGTCACCTCGGTGGTGGACCACGAGTCCCCTCCGGCGACCGCGCCGGCCGCGCCGGCGCCGGGCGATCCGCCGCTCCTGCACGACCTGCACGCCACGCTCGAGGCGATCAGCGAGCGGCCGGCGCTCGAATGCCTGCACGACGCGCAGCATTTCCTGCACGAGGCACAGGCGGCCTACACGGCCGGCGGGCTGAGCATGGTGCAGCGCGCGTGGGTCGAGCAGGGCTACTACGCCGTGTGCCGCGCGGTGGCGCCGCGGCTCGACGCCTCGGTGCGCGCGCACCGCGAGGCGCTCGACGAGCTGCGCGAGAAGCTGGCGGAGAAATACTTCCTGAATTTCTCGGTGTTCCAGTCGGTGCCGGACGTCTGGGGCATCGACCAGGTGTTCCCGATCGTGCCGATCCACCGGCTCGACGAGAAGCCGACGCTGCGCGCCACCCTGTGCGACCTGACCTGCGACTCCGACGGCCGCATCGACCAGTACGTCGACCGCGGCGGCGTCGAGACCACGCTGCCGCTGCACGCGCTGAAGGCCGGCGAGCCCTACCTGCTCGGCATCTTCATGGTCGGCGCCTACCAGGAGATCCTGGGCGACATGCACAACCTGTTCGGCGACACCAACGCCGTCAACGTCGTGCTCGACGGCAAGGGCGGCTGGAAACTGGAAGACGCGGAGAAGGGCGACCGCACCGACGAGCTTTTGCGCTACGTGCACCTCGAGCCGGAAGAGCTGGCGGCGGCCTACAAGCGCAAGTTCGACGCCTCCGGGCTGCCGGCGGCCGAGCGCGCGCAGCTGCTCGCGGAACTCGAAGCCGGGCTGACCGGGTACACCTACCTGACCTAGGCGGCGACGCGCGCGCCGCGCTCGTGCTCGAGGTTCAGCAGCACGCGCCCCATGCGCTCACGGCCGAAGGCCGGCGTGTAGGCGCCCGCTTCCCAGGCCAGCTTGCCGGCGACGTAGACCTGCGTGACCACGCCGTCCGGCCGGTTGACCAGCTGGTGGTGGGCGAAGGCCTCGCGCCACACGTAGCGGACCTGCTTCTCGCCGTCGTGGCGCGCCAGCGCCGCGGGATCGATCAGCACCACGTCGGCCGAAGCGCCAGCCTTGAGGGTGCCGGCGTTGACGCCGAAGAACTCCGCCGGCTCCTGCGTCAGGCGATGCACGGCGTGCGCCACCTTCTCCACGCCGTCGGCCTGCGCGATGCGCAGCGTGCGCAGGTTGCAGTCGTAGAACGCCATGTTGGTCAGGTGCGCGCCGCTGTCGTTGAAGCCCGGCAGCATCTGCGGATGGAACAGCAGTTCCTTGACGCGCGCCGGGTCCTGGTTGGCCGGCGTGGTCCACCAGCGCAGCGCGGTGTCGTACACGCGCAGTGCGTGCAGGAAGAAGTCACAGTCGTCGCCGACCGGATTGGGGAAGGCGGCGAACGCGGCGCGCTCGGCGTCGCTGCGCGCGTCCGCGCCCGTCGCCTGCCAGCGCCCCAGGCGCTCGTACACGGCCTGCAGCGTCTCGCCGTTCCAGTCGGCCACCGGCCCGCCGTCGAGCGTCATGTCACGCAGGTCGCGCGACAGCACGTTGTCGTCGAGGCGCAGCCAGCGCTTCAGGCGCGCCAGCGTGAAGCCGCGCTTGCCGCGGAACCACATGCGGCGGAAGCGCGCCACGTAGGCCGGGTCGTCGAGGATACGCCGGCGCGCCGCGGCGTCCTCGAGGTCGGTCTCGATCAGGCTGCGCAGCTCGGAAATCTCCTCGGACAGCGGCGTGAAGACGCCGTCCGACCAGACCTTGAACGGCGCCGCCAGCGCCTGCAGGCGGAAGTGGCCCTTGACCAGCCACGAGTTCATCAGGCGTGACAACGTCAGCGCCATGCGCACGATGCGTCGGTCGTTGCGGAAGTCCATCGCCGCCACCATGGTGGTCTTCAGCGCGCGGCCGAAGAAGCGGCCGGAGGTGAGCAGGGTGGTGCGAAATGCCGCGAACTTGTCGTCCTTGGCCGGCGTCGCCTGCCACACGCGGCCCCAGCGCCGCACCACGTGGGTCAGCCGCTTGATCTCGTCGTAGCTCGCGAACTGCGTCGGGATCTGCTTCTTCACGTTCGGCGCGTTGGCCAGGTAGTGGAACGGCAGCGCGTCGGTCGAAAAACCGACGTAGCCCTCCGACATGCCTTTTTCGACCAGCACTTCCATGGTGGTCAGTTCCTGCGGCGTCGGCGCGCGCGAGACGCTGTCCTGCAGGCCCATGACCTCGATGCGCAGCATCGAGTGCGGGATCATCGGCACGATGTTCGGGCCGAGCGGCAGGCGGTCGAAGTGGCGCAGGTAGGCCTGTGAGTCATTCCAGGTCACCGCGTCGCCGACCTTGCGCAGCACCGGCTTGGGCACGTTTTCGACGCGCGCGAAGCAGTCGACGATCGGGTCGGCGCTGCCGCGGCGCTGCGCGCCGAAGGCCAGGCCCAGCGAGCAGTTGCTGACGACCACGGTGGTGGTGCCGTGGCGCACGGCCTCGGGCAGGCCCGGCTCGATTTCGACTTCGAGGTCGAAGTGCGTGTGGATGTCGAGCATGCCGGGGATCACCCACTGGCCGGCAGCCTCGACCACGCGGTCGGCGCGCGCGGCCGGCAGGTCCGGGCCGATGGCCTCGATGCGGCCGTCGCGGATGGCGACGTCCTGCACCACGGGCGCGTTGCCGCTGCCGTCGAACACCAGGCCGTTCTTGATCAGCGTGGCCCAGCGGGGCGCAGACGAATCCATTGAAATTGTCTCCAGATAAGACGGAGATTGTGACGAGTTGGCGCAGCGCGAGAATAGTAAAAGAACCCCTACAACTTTGGTCGCATCCCCCGTCATGCCCGCGAAAGCGGGCATCCAGTCCCTGCTTCCGCGGGGATGACATGGATTCCCGCCTCCGCGGGAATGACGGAAACTCACGTCATGACCTCATCGGTTGTCGCGCCGGGGCGCGCACGCATGACGCTGTCGGGAGTGCTCATCGCGGTGGCGGCGGCGTACGCCGCGGTGTGCGCGGCGCTGTACCTGCTGCAGGACCGGATGCTGTTCCTGCCCGGCATGCCCGGACGCGAGATCAGCGCCACGCCCGCGGCCCTGAGCCTGCGCTTCGAGGAGGTTGCCCCGGTCGCCGCTGACGGCGTGCGCCTGCACGGCTGGTGGGTGCCGGCGCCGGACGCGCGGCTCACGCTGCTGCACTTCCACGGCAACGCCGGCAACATCGGCCATCGGCTCGACCTGCTGCAGATCTGGAGCAGCCTCGGTGTGAACGTGCTGCTGTTCGACTACCGCGGTTACGGCCGCAGCGACGGCGCGCCGAGCGAAGCCGGCCTGTATCTCGATGCCGAAGCGGCGTGGGAGCACCTGACAAAGGCGCGCGCGCTGGCGCCCGCGGCGATCGTGATCCACGGCCAGTCGATGGGCGGCGCGGTCGCAGCCTGGCTCGCCGCGCGCCGGCCGGCCGCGGCGCTGGTGCTCGAGTCTGCCTTCACCTCGGTCCCGGACATCGCCGGCGACCTCTATCCGTGGCTGCCGACGCGCTGGCTCACGCGCCTGCGCCTCGATACGCACGAACTCGCGCGCGTGCGCAGCCCGGTGCTCGTCATCCACAGCCGCGACGACGAGATCATCCCGTTTGCGCACGGCGAGGCGCTGCACGCCGCAGCCAACGCGCCGAAGCGCTTCGTCGCGCTCGCGGGCGACCACAACTCCGGGTTCTGGATCAGCCGCGAGGTCTACGCGGGCGCCCTGCGCGAGTTCTTCAAATCCGTCATGCCCGCGGAAGGAAAGGTCGTCATGCCCGCGAAAGCGGGCATCCAGTAGCAGAGGTATCCAGCAGCTCCGGCCAGAGATCCCGCCAATCCGGATTGCTTGACTCGATCAATTCGAGCTTCCACTTCCGGTTCCACTTCTTGAGGTGCTTCTCTCGGACGATCGCCGTTTCCATGCCGGCGTGCATCTCGAAATAGACCAGCCGTTGCACGCCGTAGCGCTTGGTGAAGCCATCGACCACGCTGTTGCGATGCTGCCAGCCGCGCCTCGTCAGGTCCGACGTGACGCCGATGTAGAGCGTCCCATTCCGCCGGCTGGCCAGGATGTACACGGCGGGCTCTTTGTTATTCATTCTGGATTCCCGCTTTCGCGGGAATGACGGTGCCACCGGTCAACGCCTGAGGCAAATTCGAATCGAGGCTGTCATGCCCGCGGAAGCGGGCATCCAGTCCCCGCTTCCGCGGGGATGACATGGATTCCCGCTTTCGCGGGAATGACGTCTAGGCGCACTCCTCCAGCACCGACACGGCCGTGCCGATGGCCAGGCCGCAACTGCCGGAGGCGCTGCCCTCGCTGATGGCCAGCTCGGCGTGGGCGTTGGAGTTCTCGTACCAGATGGCGGTGCCGGCGGGTGCGTCGCCGAAGGTGGTCACCGGCTGGAAGCAGCGGCTGTTCGCGCGCAGCACCACTTCGGGTCCGACGATCTTCGCGCGCAGCCCGGTGGCGGCGTTGCCGTAGGGATCGAGGTAAACGACCTCGGCGAGGTCGGCAGGCCAGTTGCGCGCGGCCAGCGGCGAGTCGCAGCGCGCGCCCGGCGGCGCGTCACCCCGTGCGAGCTTCGCCGCAACCGGCGCGAACAGGTCGCGGCCGTGGAAGGTGGCTGACAACTCCGCCGGCCGCCACTGGACCACGAAGCGGTAACCCACGCGCGGGATAGTCGCGATCCATTCCCCACCATCGGGCGCCTGCCCAAGGTGCTTCCGGAGTGAGGCCACCTGAACCGACAGGTTGCTT
>JANNLM010000069.1:0-17329 GCA_031396825.1 Gammaproteobacteria bacterium
AGTTGAGCGCCAGGGGCACCGCGAGCCGGAACGGCTCGATCTTGGCGTCGAACTTCTCGCCGCTGTCCTTCACCACCATGTTGAATTCACCGTGCATGGTGCCGACCGGCGTGGTCAGCGGACAGCCGCTGGTGTACTCGAATTCCTCGCCGGGCTTGAGCACCGGCTGGTAGCCGACCACGCCCGGGCCGCGCACTTCCTCGACCCTGCCCTCGCCATTGGTGATCACCCAGTGGCGCGAGATCAGCTGCACGGTCTGCTCGCCCGAGTTGCGGATGGTGATGTGGTAGGCGAACAGCCACTGGCCGTTGTCCGGGTCCGACTGCTCCGGGATGAAGCGCGGGCGCACCCGGATGCGCACGCCACGGGTGGTGGTGTCGCTCACGGCCGCCTCACATCAGGCCCGACTGCAGTCGGGCCGCCTCGGACATCCGGTCCTGGGTCCACGGGGGGTCGAAGACCAGTTGGATGTCGGCTTCGGTGATGCCGGGGATCTGCAGCACCTTGGTCCGGGCGTCCTGCACCAGGATGTCCCCCATGCCGCAGCCGGGGGCGGTCAGGGTCATGCGGATCACGGCTTTGCGCTTGCCATCCGGCAGGTGCTCGAGGTTGGACTCATAGATGAGGCCCAATTCGACGACGTTGATAGGTATTTCCGGGTCATAGACCGTACGAAGCTGCTCCATCACCGCTTTTTCCAGGTCCTGGTCCGTTGCGTTCTCAGGGACGTCGGGGCCTTTGGTGGGCTCCATCCCCAGGGCGTCGGCATCCTTGCCCTCTATGCGGAACAGGTGCCCTTCGACCTGGATGGTGTAGCTGCCCCCCAGGGCCTGGGTGATGGTGGCATCGGTTCCCGACGGCAGCTCCACCTTCGTCCCCGCGGGGATGAGGGTGCCGATGACGTCGCGGGTCAGCGCGACCGTTTGCGGGGAGTGATGCATCTCACTTTGAGGACGCCGATGGGGGCGCCAGTTTAAGCCGTCGCTGTAAACGTCGCGTAGCCCTGGCGCATCCAATGGGGACGACACAGCGACCCTGCTCGGGAGCCGTCACATGCGCCTCACGCAATTTTCGCTGCAGAACCCCCCGGCCGTTGCCGCGGCCAGCCTCATCGTGCTGCTGTTCGGCGCGCTGGCGCTGGTCAAGCTGCCGATCCAGCTGCTCCCCGACACCAGCCGGCCGCAGGTGTGGATCAACGTCGGCTGGCGCGAGGCCGCGCCGTCCGAAGTCGAAGAGGTGATGGTCGAGCCGATCGAGGAGGCCATGCGCGGCATGCCGGGCCTGGTCGAGATGCGCTCCCAGTCCAACCGCGGCGGCGGCGGCGTCGGCCTGACTTTCGAGGTCGGCACCGACATGACACGCGTCATGCTCGACATCGTCGGCCGGCTCAACACGCTGCCGCCCATCCCGCTCGAAGCCGACGAGCCGCAGGCCTTCGGCGGCGACAACTGGCAGGGCGCCAACGCCGCCTCGATGCTGGTGCGGCCGCTGCCGGGCAATCCCGTCACCGACGTCGCCGCGCATTACCAGAAGCTCATGGAAGAAGTGGTGGAGCCGCGCCTGGCGCGCGTGCCCGGCGTCTCGCGCGTGAACCTCGAAGGCGGGCGGCCGCGCGAAGTGCAGGTGCGCTTCGACGCCCACCGCCTCGCCGCGCTCGGCATCACGCCGCAGCAGGTGGCCGCCACCATCATCGCCGCGCGCGACGCCTCGGCCGGCTTCGTCAACGTCGGCCGCAAGCAGTTCACGGTGCGCTTCACCGGGCGCGAGCCGGTCGAGCAGATCGGCGATCTGATCGTCGGCTGGAGCGGCGACCGGCCGCTGGCGCTGCGCGAAGTCGCCGACATCCGCGTCGGCTACCAGGACGCGCAGTGGTTCAGCTACCGCAACGGCGTGCCGGCCTACTACATGACCGTGCAGCGCAACTCGGACTCGAACACGGTCGAGTTGATTGAGGGCGTGAAGGAGGCGATTGCTGAACTCAACGCCGGGCCGCTGGCGAAAGAAAAACTGCTGATGGACATGTCGTGGGACGCCAGCGTCTACGTGCGCCGCGCGATCTCGTTCGTCGAGGAAAGCCTGGTCGTGGGCATCCTGCTCGCGGTCGGCGGTCTGTGGTTCTTCCTGCGCGGACCGCGCGCGCTGGCGGTCATCGGCCTGTCGATCCCGCTGTCGCTGTTCTTCGCCGTCATCACGCTGCACGCGCTGGGCCGCACGCTCAACGTCATCTCGCTCGCGGGCCTGGCGTTCTCCACCGGCATCGTCATCGACGCCGCGCTGATCGTGCAGGGCAACATCCTGCGCTTCCTGCAGGAAGGCAAGTCGCCGTGGGAGGCCACGGTCGAGGGCGCGCAGGAGGTCCTCCCCGCGCTGTTCGCTTCGATGCTCACCAGCGTCGCCATCTTCCTGCCGGTGCTGTTCATGGAAGGCCTCGAGGGCCAGCTGTTCAAGGACCTCGCCATCACCATGTCGGTATCGCACGCAGCGTCGCTGCTGGTGGCGATGACCGTCATCCCGGCGGCCAATCGCTGGGCGCTGGCCAAGGGTTTCCCGGCCGACCAGCACCACCACTGGTGGACGCAGATGACCGCGTTTGCGATGCGGGCGACGCAGAATCCACAAGCACGCCTGGGCTGGATCGTCGGCCTGGTCGGCGGCAGCCTGCTGTTCGTCGTGTTGTTCGTGCCGAAGGTGGACTACCTGCCGGTCGCGCAGACCGACAACGTCTGGGGCAACTTCCGGCTGCCGCCGGGCGGCAACCTCGAGGTCGCCAAGACCGAGTTCGCGCCGATCGTGATCGAGCGCCTCAAGCCGCACCTCGAGGGCAAGGCCGAGCCGGGCATCAAGTACTACAACTTCTCGGCCTGGGGCGGCGGCGGCGGCGGCGTGATCGTCGCCTACGCAGCCGACCCGCGTAAGACCAAGGACGTGGTCAATCTCCTGAAAACCAAGATTCTCGCGGACCTGCCCGACGTGCGCGCCTTCGCCTCCCAGGGCTCGCTGCTCTCGGTCGACGGCAACAACTCGCGCGAGATCCAGCTGCACTTCCAGGGCCCCGACCTGCCGGCGCTGATGAAGATTGCGGGCCTGGCCATGACCGAGATCCCGAAGGCGATCCCCGACACCTCGCCGCAGCCGTTCCCGTCGCTCGAGATGAACCAGCCCGAACTGCAGCTGGTGCCGGACGAGTGGCGCATCTCGCGCGCCGGCATGGACCGCAGCAGCGTGGCCAGCGCGCTGCGCGCCTTCACCGGCGGCCTGTGGGCCGGCGAATACTTCGACGGCAACGAGCGCATGAACATCATCATCAAGGGCAACGAGTGGAAGAGCGAGCAGGAGCTCGCCGAGCTGCCGATCGTGACGCCGGGCGCCGGCGTGCAGACCATCGGCGAGCTGGCCAGCATCCGCCAGACCGTCGGCCCGGCGCAGCTGCTGCGCGTCGGCGGCCGGCGTACCGTGTCGGTGGCGTTCGAGCCTCCGGCCACCATGTCGCTCGACGAGGCCCTGACACTGCTGCGCGACAAGGTGGAGCCGCCGGTGCGCGCGGCCATGCCGGCCAACGCGCAACTGACCTACGCCGGTTCGGCCAACGACCTGCACAAGGCCCTGGGCGCGATGGCGTCCAATTTCGCGCTGGCGCTGCTGATCCTGTTCGCGCTGATGGCTTCGCTGTTCCGCTCGGTGTGGGACTCGTTCCTGGTGATGCTGGTGCTGCCGGTGTCCACGGCCGGCGGCATCGGCGCGCTGCGCCTGATCGACCTGGTCAAGACCCAGAACCTCGACCTGCTGACCATGATCGGCTTCATCATCCTGCTCGGCCTGGTGGTCAACGCCGCGATCCTGCTGGTCGACCAGACCCGCGCGCGCGAGCGCGCCGGCGTGCCGCGCCGCGAGGCCGTGCGTCAGTCGCTCGAAACCCGTGCCCGACCGATCGTGATGTCCACGCTGACCGCGGTGCTCGGCATGCTGCCGCTGATCTTCCTGCCGGGCCTCGGCGCCGAGATTTACCGCGGCCTCGCCGCGGTGGTCGCCGGCGGCATGATCATCGGCACCGCCTTCACCTGGTTCCTGATGCCCAGCCTGCTGCGGCTGGGTGAAGCCTCCGCCGTGCAGCGCGCCGTCATCGTGCCGGCGATGGCCAAATGATCCGTGAGCCCAACATGAAAACTGCCTCGTTGTCGCTGCTCCTGCTGCTCGTCGCGACGGGTGCTGCCGCCCAGCCGCCGACGCCCGCCGTCGAGACCGCGCCGGTGGAGAAGCGCGATCTCGCGCCGCGCATCACCGTGACCGGCCAGGTGCGCTCGCGCGCCGCGGCCGACCTCGCGGCGTCGGTCGCCGGGCGCCTGGCGTGGGTGGCCGAGCCCGGCACGCGCGTCGCCAAGAACGCCGTGGTCGCGCGACTCGACACCGACGAGCTCAAGCTGCAGGAGCTCGAACTGGCCGCGCGCGTCAAGCGCGGCGAGATCAACCAGGCCTCGCTGGCCCGCGAGGCCGAGCGGCTCAAGGGCCTGGGCACGGCCGTCAGCCGCATGCAGCTGGAGCAGGCCGAGGCGGCGCGCGACCTGGCCGCGGCCGACCTCGAGATCACCCGCGCCACCCATTCGCAGATGCGCGACCGCCTGGCCCGCGCCGAGCTGCGCACGCCGTTCGGCGGCGTGGTGTCCGAGCGCATGAAGCGCGCCGGCGAGGAAGTCGCGCGCGGCGAGATCGTGGCGCGACTGCTCGATCCGGAGACGCTCGAGATCCGGTTGTTCCTGCCGCTGCGCCACGTGCGCGCGATCAAGGCCGGCGACACGGTCAAGGTGATGTTCGACGGCGGCGAAGGCGTCGCGCGCGTGCGCGGCATCGTGCCGGCCGGCGATGCGCGCTCGCAGAGCTTCGAGGTGCTGGTGGACCTGCCGCCGGCGCGCGGCGGCAAGCTGCCGTCGGGCAGCGTGATCCAGGTCGAGCTGCCGCTGGGCGAGCCGCAGTCGCTGCTCGCGGTGCCGCGCGACGCGCTGGTCATCCGCGCCGACGGGCTCGCGGTGTTCCGCGTCGGGCCGGACAACAAGGTGCAGCGCCTGACCGTGACCACCGGCGTCGCCGACGGCGACTGGGTGGCGGTCGAGGGCATGCTGCTGGCGAGCGACACGGTAGTGGTGCGCGGCGCTGAAAACCTGCAGGATGGCGCTTCCGTGAAAATCATCGGTACCCGCACCACATGGAACAGCTCCGCCGTCTCGCCTGCACGCTCGTCGCGCTGACCTTCGCCGCTGCCGCCGCGGCGCACGACGAACCCAAGCCGCGCCTGCTCGCCGTATCCGGCGAAGGCGAGGTCACGGTCGCGCCCGACCGCGCCGACGTGAGCTTCTCGGCCGAGGCCAGCGAGAAAACGCTCGCCGACGCCGAGAAGGCCGTCACCGAAGCGACCGCCAGGCTGCTCAAGCTGTGCGATTCGCTCGGCATCCCGAAGAACCAGGTGCGCAGCGCGCAACTCAACGTCAACCCGCAGTACGACGGCGGGGTGATCAGCACCCGTCCGCGCATCGTGGGCTACATGGTGTCGCGACAGGTCGACGTGGACCTGCGCGATCTGTCCAGGCTCGGCAAGTTGCTGCAGGGCGCGGTCGAGACCGGCGCCAACCGCGTGAACGGCGTGAGCTTCGGCTCGACCAGGAAAGATGAGCACCAGCGCGCGGCGCTGGCGCTGGCCGCCGAAGACGCCAAGGCCAATGCCGACGTGCTGGCCAAGGCCATGGGCGTGAAGCTGGGCCGGCTGCACACGCTGGCCGCGTCGGAGTCGGGCGGAATGCCGATGATGCTCCAGGAGCGCATGATGATGAAGGTCTCGGGCGGCGACGCCGCGCAGACCTACCAGGCCGGCGAGATCAAGTTCCAAGCCTCGGTCATGGTGGAGTTCGACCTGCCGTAGGTCAAAAAAGGGGACGCAACCCTTTTTCAACACCGTCCATCGCCGATTCGCTGAAAAAGGGTTGCGTCCCCTTTTTTACGGCTACAATGCGCCGCTTTCCCCCGCCCCCAAGGGGCCCCGGAAAGTGCCCAAAAAAACCAAGTCGAACAAGCCTCTGGTCGGCGTCATCATGGGATCCCAGTCCGACTGGGAAACCCTCTCCCACGCGGCCGACACCCTCAAGTCCCTGCGCATCCCGCACGAGTGCGAGGTCGTCTCCGCGCACCGTACGCCGCTCAAGCTGGCGCGCTACGCCGATTCCGCCGTGAGCCGCGGCCTCAAGGTCATCATCGCCGGTGCCGGCGGCGCCGCACACCTGCCGGGCATGACCGCCGCGAGCACGCGCCTGCCGGTGCTCGGCGTGCCGGTCGAGTCGAAGGCGCTCAAGGGCCTCGACTCGCTGCTGTCCATCGCGCAGATGCCCAAGGGCATTCCGGTCGGCACGCTCGCCATCGGCAAGGCCGGCGCGATCAACGCCGCGCTGCTGGCCGCCGCCATCCTCGCGCTCGACGATGCCGGCCTCGCGCGCCGGCTCGAGCGCTACCGCCGCGAGCAGACCCGCGCCGTGCTGAAGAATCCCAAGCCACGGAAGTGATCCCGTGAAGATCGGGATCCTCGGGGCGGGGCAACTGGGCCGCATGCTGGCCCTGGCCGGCTACCCGCTCGACTTCGATTTCGTCTTCCTCGACCCGGCCGCCGAGGCCTGCGCCGCGCCGCTGGGCCAGCACATCCACGCCGAGTACTCCGACGAGAAGGCGCTCGCCGGGTTCTGCGCGCGCATCGACGTCGCCACCTACGAGTTCGAGAACGTGCCGGCGGCGTGCGCGGCGTTCGTCGCCGCGCGCAAGCCGCTGCTGCCGCACCCGCGCGCGCTCGAGGTCGGCCAGGACCGCCTGTCCGAGAAGAAGCTGTTCGACGCACTCGGCATCGCCGTCCCGCGATACGCCCCGGTCGGCTCGCGCGCCGAACTCGATGCGGCGCTCGCGCGCATCGGCTATCCGTGCATGCTGAAGACGCGGCGCCTGGGCTACGACGGCAAGGGCCAGGCCGTGCTGCGCTCGTCCGGCGACGTCGCTGCCGCCTGGGAGCGCCTCGGCCGGCAGCCGCTGCTGCTCGAGGGCTTCGTCGCCTTCGAGCGCGAGGTCTCCTGCATCGGCGTGCGCGGCAAGGGCGGCGAGACCGCGTTCTACCCGGTCGCCGAGAACGTGCACCGCGACGGCATCCTGCGCACGTCCATCCCGCGCGCCAGCGATCCGTTGCAGGCCGCGGCCGAGAAGGCCACGCGCGCGGTGATGGAGAAGCTGGACTACGTCGGTGTGCTGGCGTTCGAGTTCTTCGTCGCCGGCGGCCAGTTGCTCGGCAACGAAATCGCGCCGCGCGTGCACAACTCCGGGCACTGGACCATCGACGGCGCGGTCTGCTCGCAGTTCGAGAACCACCTGCGCGCGGTGGCCGGTTTGCCGCTCGGCTCCCCCGCGATGCGCGGACCGTGCGCCATGGTGAATTTCATCGGCACCGTGCCGGAGCTGGCGCAGCTGGCGCGGATTCCGCAGCTGCACGTGCACCTCTACGGCAAGGCCGCCAAGCCGGCGCGCAAGATCGGCCACGCCAACGTGACGGCGGCGAGCGAAGGCGAATTGAAGGCGGCGCTCGAGCGCCTGAACGCGCTGCTGTAGGGCGGCATTCACATGCCGCCGTCCTGTCGGCAATGGATTGCCGACCTACGAATCACACGTCGAGGTTCCCCACCAGCAGCGCGTGCTTCTCGATGAACTCGCGCCGCGGCTCGACCTGCTCGCCCATCAGCGTGGTGAACATCTGGTCGGCGGCGACCGCGTCCTCGATCTTGACCTGCACCAGGCGGCGCTGCGTCGGATCGAGCGTGGTCTCGTGCAGCTGCTCGGGGTTCATCTCGCCGAGGCCCTTGTAGCGCTGGATGTGCATGCCGCGCTTGGTCTCGGCCATCAGCCAGTCGAAGCCGTCGGCGAAGGTCCCGATCGCGCACTCCTTGTCGCCGCGGCGCACTTTCGCGCCCTCGGCGACCAGGTGCTTGAGCGCCTGCTGCAGGTCCACGACGCGGCGGTACTCGGGGCCGTTGAGGAACTCCGGACCGAAATGGATGGCGTGCTCGGCGCCGTGCGCGCGGCGCGTGACCGTCACGGCGAGGCCGGCCTGCTCGGCGCGTGCGTTGACGCTGTACTTCCCGTGCAGGTGGCCGGCCGCGTTGAGGTCGGCGGCGAATTTTTCCGCCCACGGCTGGAGCGCCGCAGGCGCTTGCGCCGTGTCCGACGGCACCGGCGAGTGGTCGCGCAGCTGCTCGAGTGCGAACAGGTCATAGCGGCGCGAGAGTCTCTCGAGCAGGTCGTTGATCGAAGCATGCGCGCGCAGGAAGCGTTCGAAATCCTTTACCGGCAGCGGCGCCTTGCCGGCGCCCGGGCTCCAGGTGGTTTCCTCGAGCGCGGCGGTCAGCAGCCAGTCGTTGAGCTCGGCGTCGTCCTTCACGTACGACTCGCTCTTGCCGATCTTGACCTTGTACAGCGGCGGCTGCGCGATGTAGATGTGGCCGCGCTCGACCAGCGCGTGCATGTGCCGGTAGAAGAAGGTCAGCAGCAGCGTGCGGATGTGCGCGCCGTCGACGTCGGCGTCGGTCATGATGATGATGCGGTGGTAGCGCAGCTTCTCCGCCTTGAACTCGTCGGCGCCGATGCCGGTGCCGAGCGCGGTGATCAGCGTCGCGATCTCCTGCGACGACAGCATCTTCTCGATGCGCGCCTTCTCGACGTTCAGGATCTTGCCCTTCAGCGGCAGGATGGCCTGGAAGCGGCGGTCGCGGCCCTGCTTGGCGGAGCCGCCGGCGGAGTCGCCCTCGACCAGGAACAGCTCGCTCTTGGCGGGATCCTTCTCCTGGCAGTCGGCGAGCTTGCCGGGCAGGCCGGCGACGTCGAGCACGCTCTTGCGGCGGTTGAGCTCCTTGGCCTTGCGCGCGGCTTCGCGGGCGCGGGACGCCTCGACGACTTTTGCTGCGATCATGCGCGCTTCTTTCGGGTTCTCCATCAGAAAATCGCGTAACTTGCCGCCAATAACGGCCTGGACAACCGGCGTGACCTCGGACGAGACCAGCTTGTCCTTGGTCTGGCTGGAGAATTTGGGATCCACGAGCTTGATCGACAGCACGGCGGTGAGGCCTTCGCGCGTGTCGTCGCCGGTCATGGTGATCTTTTCGCGCTTGGCCACGCCCTCGGACTCGAGGTAGTCGCCGATGGTGCGCGTCAGGGCGTTCTTGAAGCCGGTCAGGTGCGTGCCGCCGTCGCGCTGCGGAATGTTGTTGGTGAAGACGAACGTGTTCTCGACGTAGCTGTCGTTCCACTGCAGCGCGGCCTCGACCACCATGCCGTCCTGCTCGGCGGTGAGGTTCAGGATCGTCGGGTGGATCGCCTGCTTGCTGCGATTCAGGTACTGCACGAACGCCGCGATGCCGCCCTTGTACTCGAACGTGTCCTCCTGTCCGGAGGTCTCGTCCTTGAGCACGATGCGCACGCCCGAGTTGAGGAACGACAGCTCACGCAGCCGGCGCGCCAGGATGTCGTAGTCAAACGTGCGGTGGGTGGTGAACACCACGGCGCTCGGATAGAAGCGCACCAGCGTGCCGCGCTTCTCGGTCGCCTCGTGACGCGCCAGCGGCGCCTGCGGCGCGCCGTCGCGGTACTCCTGGCTGTGGTGGAAGCCGTCGCGCCAGATGTTGAGGATCAGCAGCTCGGACAACGCGTTGACCACCGACACGCCGACGCCGTGCAGGCCGCCCGAAACCTTGTAGCCGCTGCCGCCGAACTTACCGCCGGCGTGCAGGATGGTCATGATGACCTCGGCCGCCGAGCGTCCTTCTTCCTTGTGCGTGTCGACCGGGATGCCGCGGCCGTTGTCGGAAACCGACACCGAGCCGTCGGCGTGCATGATCACGACGACCTCGGTGCAGTAGCCGGCGAGGGCCTCGTCGATGGCGTTGTCCACCACCTCGAACACCATGTGGTGCAGGCCGGTGCCATCGTCGGTATCGCCGATGTACATGCCGGGGCGCTGACGCACCGCTTCCAGCCCCTTCAGTACCTTGATGCTGGAGGAGTCGTAGGTTCCGATTTCGGACATTGGGCCCTGTTTTCCGCGGCCCGGACGGGCCGTTCCGCGAGTGTTTTTACGAAGTGAAAATTATACCAGCGAAGGGCCCGAAACGGCCCCATGTTCCACGTGGAACACAGCATTTTTTGGCGCGTTTTCGGCGACGCCCGCGAGCGCCGCGGTGCGCTCGATCGAGGTCACGAAGCTTTGACCCGGATAGGCCAGCAGCGCCCCGATCAGGGCCTGCTGGAACGGCGCACCGAGCTCGGCCGGGAAGTCGTCCACCAGCAGCACCGGCGACAGGCCGGTGCGTTCCTGCACCAGGCGGGCCTGGGCCAGCAGCAGCGCGGCGATCAGCAGCTTCTGCTGGCCGCGGCTGACCTGCCGCTTGGCCGAGCGCCCGGCCAGCTTGAGCTTGAGTTCCGCACGGTGCGGCCCGGCGACGGTCTTGCCCTGGCGGCAGTCCTGCTCGTAGTGCTCGGCGAGCGCCTGCTCGAGCGATTTGCCCGCCACCCAGCCGCGCGACAGCTCCAGCGACCAGTCGAGCGGGCCGAGCAGGGCCTCGATCGTCGGCCCCAGGCCCTCGCGCAGGTGCTGCAGGTGGGTTTCGCGGGTTTCCTGCACCTCGCCCCCGGAGCCGATGAGCTCGGCGTTCCAGGCTTCGACCTCGGCGCGACCGGCGCCGCTGCGCAACGCCTGGTTACGCTGCTTGAGCGCGCGCTGGTAGCGCCGCCAGGCCGGATAGAACCGATGTTCCACGTGGAACACACCCCAGTCGAGGTAGCGGCGGCGGTAAACCGGGCCGTCTTCCAGCAGCCGGTGCGAGTCGGGCTCCAGGATCTGCACTGCGACGCGGCTCACCAGGTTCTGTACGCCGGCCGGGGCCTGGTCGAGCCGCAGGTCGAGCCCGGCGGGCTCCCATTTCAGGCCAACCGCCAGCGGCGGGCCCCCAGGAGTGGCGACACGGCCGTGCAGTCGCCAGTGGGCGCCGGCGGCGCCGGCTTGCTCGGGGGGCGCGCCGCGGAAACTCTTGGCGCGGCCCAGCGCGTAGATCGCCTCCAGCAGCGTGGTCTTGCCGGCGGCGTTGGCGCCGAGCAGGAGATTGACGCCTGCGCGGGGCTCCAGGCTGAAAGCGGGGAAGAGCCGGAAGTTTTCGCCAGCGATGCGGGTGAAGTGCAAAAGGCTGTCGCGGCTAAAGCCGCTCCTACAGCCGCATCGGCATCACAACGTACTTGCTGCTGGCGTTGGTCGACTCCTGCAGCAGGCCGCTGGCATCCGGGCCCTTGAGCTCCATGTGGAAGTCCTCGGTCTGCATCACGCCGAGCGCATCGAGCAGGTAGTTCACGTTGAACCCGATCTCGAGCGCCGCGCCCGAGTAAGTCACGTCGAGCTCTTCCTCGGCCTCTTCGTGCTCCGGGTTGTGCGTGGACAGCCGCAGCTTGCCCTCGGCCAGCTGCAGGCGCACGCCGCGGAATTTCTCGTTCGACAGGATCGCCGCTCGCGACAGCGCTGCGCGCACGCGCTCGCGATTGGCCTTCATCTTGCGGTCGCCGGCCTCGGGGATGACGCGCTCGTAGTCCGGGAAACGGCCGTCGATCAGCTTGCTGGTCAGGCGGATCACGTCGAGGTCGGCCTGGAACTGGGTGTCGGACAGGCGCAGCTCGACCTCGGCGTCGGTCGCCTCGAGCAGGCGGTGCAGCTCGAGCACGGCCTTGCGCGGCAGGATGATCTGCATCTCTTCCTTCTGCTTGGTGTCCTTGACCAGTTCGCTCATGGCCAGGCGGTGACCGTCGGTCGCCACCGCGCGCAGGCGCTTGGCGGTCACGTGCAGCAGCATGCCGTTGAGGTAGTACCGCACATCCTGGTTGGCCATCGCGAACTGCGTCTTCTCGATCAGCTCGCGCAGGTCCTTCTTGGCCAGGCGAATGACCTTGCCGCCGCTGACGGTGCCCATCGACGGGAATTCGTCGGGCTTCAGCGTCGCCAGCGTGAAGCGGCTCTTGCCGGACGTCAGCCGCAGTTTGTCGCCGGAAGTGTCGAGCGTGAGCTCGGCGCCTTCGGGCAAGCCGCGGCAGATGTCGAACAGTTTGCGCGCCGGCACCGTGGTCTTGCCCGAGGCCTGGCACTTGATCACCGCGCGGCTCACCAACTCGAGCTCGAGGTCCGTGCCGGTGATGACCAACTCGTCCTTCTGCGCATCGAGCAGCAGGTTCGACAGCACCGGCAAGGTCTGGCGGCGCTCCACCACGCCAATCACAGCCTGTACTGCGGTAAGGAGTTCGTTTCTCCCAACTTGAATTTTCATAAGCTCACCAGTCTTTGTAGTTTGTTTAAAAGAAAAGAAACAGCAGTAGTAATAGGGGTGCAGCTCGAATGGGGATAAGTACCTAGGTTCCTTTCCACATCAACACGTTAAGTGGTCCGACCAGCCCAAATACATCCCCGCGAACAGCCCTCGCGCACCTGTGCGCAAGTTGTGGCCGCCTGTGCACCGTTAAAAGACTCCCGCGTTTTCCAACGGCTTGTCCACAGCCTCATGCCCAGCTTGTTCAATGCCCGCCTTTTCAATGACTGAGCAGGCGCAGCAGGTTCTCGTAATCCTCGCGTACGCGCGAATCGTCCTTGCGCAACCCGGCGACCCTGCGGCACGCGTGCAGCACGGTCGTGTGGTCCTTGCCGAAGGCGTGCCCGATCTCGGGCAGCGAGTGCTGCGTCAATTCCTTGGCCAGCGCCATGGCGATCTGGCGCGGGCGCGCCAGCGAGCGCGTGCGCCGCGCCGACGAAAGATCCGTGACGCGGATGTTGAAGTAGGTGCTGACCTGGCGCTTGATGTTGTCGATGGTGATCAGGCGCTCGTAGGCCGCCAGCATGTCGCGCAGGGTTTCCCGCGCGAAGTCGATGTTGATCGGCCGGCCGGTGATCTGGGCCGAGGCGTCGAGGCGGTTGAGCGCGCCCTCGAGTTCGCGCACGTTCGAGCGGATGCGCTGCGCCACGAAAAAGGCGACGTCCTCGGGCAGGCGCGTCTTGCGGTTGGCGGCCTTGCTCAGCAGGATCGCCGCGCGGTGCTCGAGCTCGGGCGGCTCCACCGCCACCGACAGGCCCCAGGTGAAGCGCGACTTCAGGCGCTTGTCGAGGTTGTCGAGCTCGGCCGGGTAGCGGTCGCAGGTCAGCACCATCTGCTGGCCGCCGTCGAGCATCTCGTTGAAGGTGTGGAAGAACTCTTCCTGCGTCACCGCCTTGCCGGCAAAGAACTGGATGTCGTCGATCAGCAGCGCGTCGGCCGAGCGGTAGTGCCCCTTGAATTCCTCGGTCTTGCCGAGCTTGATGGCGTTGACCATGTCGCGGAAGAAGCGCTCGGCCACCACGTACAGCACGCGCGCCTTGGCGTTCTTGCTGCGCAAGCGGTTGCCGATGGCGTGCATCAGGTGGGTCTTGCCGAGGCCCGACTCGCCGTAGATCAGCAGCGGGTTGAACTCGCCGCCGGGCGCATCGGCCACCCGCAGCGCGTAGGCGCGGGCCTGGGCGTTGGACTTGCCCTCGATGAAGGCCTCGAAGGTGTACTTGGGATCGAGCTTGCCGCCCTCGGCGCGCGCCGCCGGCTCCGGGCTGTGGCCGCCGCCGTTCACCGGGCTCGCGCGGTCCGGGGCCTCGGCGCGCGGCGGGGTCAAGGTCACGTCCACGCTGGGCGCTTCCTCGCCGGCCAGCGCGGAGAGCCCCTTCTTGATGGCCGGCAGGAAGTCCTGGCGCACGCGGTTGAGGACGAGCTTGTTGGGGGCGAGCAGCAGCAGGTGCTTGTCCTGCAGATGCGGCTGCAGGGGGCGCAGGTAGGTGCTGAGGTCCTTGCTGGGGATCTCCCCCTCAAGGCGCCGCAGACACTGATGCCAAAGCTCCACCACCGCTGGGGTCCCCGCGAAATTGGATGCGACGAGAGGGGTGCTGAAAAAAGAGGCGCCAGTCTATACCTCCCCGCGGGTAGTTATCCACAGGCCTGCCGAGGGATTTTTCTTGCTGGGGAGGGGCGCGACGGCTAAAATCCGCGCCCTTTTGAGAAGAACCGGCGAGATGCCATGAGCAAACGTACTTATCAGCCCAAGAAGCTGCGCCGGAAGCGCACCCACGGATTCCGCGCCCGCATGGAAACCCCCGGCGGCCGCCGCGTGCTGGCGCGTCGTCGCGCCAAGGGCCGCAAGAAACTGATCCCCTAAGCGGCGATTGAGTTGCGACTGGCCTTTCCGCCGCGCGCGCGGCTGCGCAATCCGCGCGAGTTCGAAGCCGTGCTCAAGCAGGGCCGTCGCGTCCAGGAAAAATTGCTGAGCGCCGTGGTCCTCGCCGGCGCCGCGGCCGAGGCGCGCCTGGGGCTCGCCATCTCCGCCAAGGCCGTGCCACTGGCCACCCGGCGCAACCGCATCAAGCGCCTGGCGCGCGAGACGTTCCGTGCGTGCCGCGCCGGGTTGCCGCCTGCCGACATCGTGCTGCAGGCCCGCGCCGGTGCCGGCGCCGCGGAAAGCGCCGAGCTGCGTGCCACGCTCGAACGGTTGTGGCGCCGGGTCGCCGGGGACTGACATGCGCTTCCTGGTGATCGGACTGATCCGCCTGTACCAGCGCCTGCTGAGCCCGCTGCTGAATTTCATGTTTGGACCGCGCTGCCGTTTTCACCCGACCTGCTCGGCGTACGCCGTGCAGGCCCTGGAGCGCCACGGTGTCGTGCGCGGCTCGGCGCTCGCGGCGCGCCGCATCGCGCGCTGCCACCCGCTCAATGAAGGCGGGCTCGACCCGGTTCCGCCCACACAACCGAGTCCGTAGATGACCACGATCGAAAACCGCCGCTTCGCGTTGATGGCCGCCGCCGGCGTCATCCTGTTCCTGCTGTACCAGGCCTGGCAGAAGGACTTCGCGCCCAAGGCCGCGCCGCCGCCGGTTGCCGCGGAGGAAACGGGCGACGTTCCCGCCGCGCCGGCGGACGTGCCCGTCGCCAGCGCGACGCCAGCACCTCACGCCGAAGCCGCGCCGGCCGCAGCCCCCGCCGCAGCGGCGCAACGCATCACCGTGGGCACCGACAAGTTCAACGTCGTGATCAGCACGCTGGGCGGAGACCTGCGCCGCGTCGAGCTGCTCGGCTACCCGTTCACCAAGAAGACCCCCGACCACAACGTCGCGTTGCTCGACGACCAGGACGGCCGCTGGTTCGTGATCCAGTCCGGCCTGACCTCGGCGGCCGGCCCGATCGTCACCCACAAGGATCTCTACCGCGCGGCGCAGGCGAATTACACGCTGGCCGACGGCGCCGACACGCTCGAGGTGCCGCTCGAATTCACCGACGGGCAGGGCCGGCGGATCGTCAAGACCTGGCGCTTCAGCCGCGGCAGCTACGTGATCGAGCTGTCGCAGCGCCTGGTCAATGGTGGCGCGGCGCCGGTCGCGATCAATCCGTACGTGCAGATGTCGAACGTGCCGTTCGCGGCCGGCGAGGCGCCGCAGTTCAGCGCGACCTTCTCGGGCGTGGGTTTCTACCAGCAGAAGAACGGCGCCGGCAGCTACAAGTTCCACAAGGTGGCGTTCGACGACCTGGGCGAGGACGCGATCAAGCAGGCGCGCCAGACCGGCGGCTGGCTGGCGATGCTGCAGCACTACTTCTTCGCCGCGGTGATCCCGCCGCAGGACGAGGCCGGCACCTGGAACGCGATGCCGGGCAAGGACCGGGGCTACCTCGGCCAGTACATCGGCGCGGCGCGCGAAGTCGCGCCGGGCGCCGAGCAGGAGTTCAGCACCCGCATCTACATCGGGCCCAAGCTGCAGCGCGAGCTCGCCGAGGTCGCGCCGGGCCTCGAACTGACCATCGACTACGGCATCCTCACGCCGCTGGCCGAGCCGCTGTTCTGGCTGCTCGACTGGTTCTACAAGCTCACCAAGAACTGGGGCGCCGCGATCATCCTGCTGACGTTCCTGGTCAAGCTGGTGATGTACAAGCTGTCGGAAGCGCAGTACCGCGGCATGGCGAAGATGAAGAAGTACGCGCCGCGCATCCAGGAGCTGAAGGAGCGCTACGGCGACGACCGCGAGCGCATGCACAAGGCGATGATGGAGCTGTACAAGAAAGAGAAATTCAATCCGCTCGCCGGCTGCTGGCCGCTGCTGATCCAGTTCCCGGTGTTCATCGCGCTGTACTGGGTGCTGCTGGAATCGGTCGAACTGCGCCAGGCCGACTTCGCGCTGTGGCTCAACGACCTGTCTTCGCCCGATCCGTTCTACGTGATGCCGGCGCTGTTCGCGGTCTCGATGTGGTTCCAGCAGAAGCTGTCCGGCAACGTCGCCATGGACCCGATGCAGCAGCGGGTGATGGGCCTGATGCCCTGGATGATGGGCGTGTTCTTCGCGTTCTTCCCGGTGGGCCTGGTGCTGTACTGGCTGGTCAGCAACCTGATCGGCATCGCGCAGCAGTGGTACATCGTGCGCAAGCTCGAGCGCGAGGGCCTGTCGCACCGCTGAGCGGCGCGCACACGCCGTGAACGACACGATCGCCGCCGTCGCCACCGCCCCGGGGCGCGGCGCGGTCGGCATCGTGCGCCTGTCCGGCCCGCGGGCCTTCGCCATCGCCGAAAAACTTTCCGGCGCGCTGCCGCCGCCACGCCACGCCGGGTTGCGCACGCTGCGCGACGCGCAGGGCGAGGCGCTCGACCAAGGTCTTGTGCTGCTGTTCCCGCACCCCGACTCCTACACTGGCGAGGACGTTGCCGAGCTGCAGGGCCACGGCGGACCGCTGGTGCTCGACCTGCTGGTGCGCGCCGCCTGCGTGCTGGGCGCGCGCCCGGCGCGGCCCGGCGAGTTCTCCGAGCGCGCCTTCCTCAACGGCCGGCTGGACCTGGCCCAGGCCGAGGCCATCGCCGACCTGATCAACGCTGCGACCGAACAGGCCGCGCGCGCGGCGCAGCGCTCGCTGCAGGGCGAGTTCTCCTCGCGCGTGCGCTCCCTGGTGGACGAGCTGATCGGCCTGCGCATCTTCATCGAGGGCGCGCTGGACTTCTCGGACGAGGACGTCAACTGGCTCGAGGACGAGGCGCTGCGCGCGCGCCTGGCCGCGCTGCTGGCGCACCTGCGCGAGCTGCTCGGCGCCGCGGCCCAGGGCCGGCGCCTGCGCGAGGGCCTGGTGGTGGCGCTGGCTGGCGCGCCGAACGTCGGCAAGTCCACGCTGCTCAATCGCCTGGCCGGCGCCGAGGCCGCGATCGTCACCGACATCGCCGGCACCACGCGCGACGTGCTGCGCGAGAACGT
>JANNLM010000074.1:0-2569 GCA_031396825.1 Gammaproteobacteria bacterium
CCAGCTGTTCAATCTCGGCGCCGAACGGATGCTGGGCTACGCGGCCGCCGAAGTCATCGACAAGATCAAGCCCAGCGACATGCATGATCCGCAGGAAGTGATGGCGCGTGCGCGCTTCCTGAGCCTCCAGTTCGCCACGACGATCACGCCGGGTTTCGAAGCCCTGGCGTACAAGGCCTCGCGTGGGATCGAGGACAGTTACGACCTCACCTACGTGCGCAAGGACGGCACCCGGTTCCCGGCGCTGGTCTCGATCACCGCGCTGCGCGATGACTTCGGCGACATCATCGGCTACCTGTTGATCGGCGCGGACAACTCCGTGCGCAGGCAGGTCGAAGTCGAGTTGATCGGCGCCAAGGCCGCGGCGGAGAAAGCCAACCTGGCGAAGTCGGATTTCCTCTCCAGCATGAGCCATGAGCTGCGCTCGCCCCTCAACGCGATCCTCGGCTTCGCCCAGCTGATGGAATCCGACGCGATCCCGCAAACGCCCAGCCAGAAGGAGAGCACCGGCCAGATCCTCCAGGCCGGCTGGTACCTGCTGGACCTGATCAACGAGATCCTCGACCTGGCGTTGATCGAGTCCGGCAAGCTGATGCTGTCGCAGGAGCCCATGTCGCTGGATGAAGTCATGCTCGATTGCCGGGCCATGATCGAGCCGCAGGCCAAGAAGTACGGCATCACCCTGCAGTTTTGCGCCTTCGACCAGTCTTCTTTTGTCCACGCCGACCGCACCCGGGTCAAGCAGGTCCTGATCAACCTCCTGTCGAACGCGATCAAGTACAACCATGCCGGCGGCGAGGTCGTGGTCGAGTGCACGGTGAAGTCCGCGGAACGCGTCCGCATCAGCGTCAAGGACACGGGCGCCGGGTTGTCTGCGGAAAAAATCGCCCAGTTGTTCCAGCCGTTCAATCGCCTGGGGCAGGAGTCCAACGGTGAAGAGGGCACCGGCATCGGCCTGGTGATGACCAAGCGCCTGGTGGAGTTGATGGGGGGTGTCATCGGCGTGGAAAGCACGGTCGGGGTCGGCAGCGTGTTCTGGGTCGAATTGATCCGGGCTGACCCGCCGAAGCATGCGGCCGGCGCCATCGAAGCGGCGGCCACCGGGCCCGCGCTGCTGCCGAAGGCCACGGCGCAGCGCACGCTGCTGTATGTCGAGGACAACCCGGCCAACCTGCTGCTGGTCGAGCAACTCATCGCGCGCCGGCCGGACATTCGCCTGCTCAGCGCGGCAGACGCGACGCGCGGCATCGAGCTGGCACGCAACCACCAGCCGGACGTGATCCTGATGGACATCAACCTGCCTGGCTTGAGCGGCATCAGGGCCCTGGGAATCCTGCGCGAAGATCCGCTCACCCGGCGCATCCCCGTGGTGGCCATCAGCGCCAATGCCATGCCCCACGACATCCGCAAGGGCCTGGAAGCCGGGTTCTTCCGCTATCTCACCAAGCCCATCAAGGTGAACGCGTTCATGGAGACGCTGGACGAATCGCTCGACTTCTCCAAAACGGCCCTGGGCCGCAAGGGCGGGGAGAGACCCTCATGAAGATCGGCCTGCCCCAGATCCTGGATGCCCGGATCCTCATCGTCGACGACCTCGCGGCCAATGTCCTGCTGCTCGCGCACATGCTCAACAACGCCGGCCATACCGCGGTCAGTTCGACCATGGATCCGCGTGAAGTCTGCGAGTTGCATCGCAAGAACCATTACGACGTGATCCTGCTCGACTTGAACATGCCCGGCATGGATGGCTTTGCCGTGCTGGAGGGCCTCAAGGCCATCGATACCGAGGGCTATGTCCCGGTGCTGGTCATCACGGCCCAGCCGGACCACAAGCTGCGCGCGCTGAAAGCGGGCGCCAAGGACTTCATCAGCAAGCCGTTCGACCTGGTCGAAGTCAGGACCCGCATCCACAACATGCTGGAGGTGCGGCTGCTGTACCGGGAGCTCGCCGAGCATAACGAGCGGCTGGAACATACCGTGCTGGTGAGGACCGCCGAGCTGCGCCAGAGCGAGGAGCGCTTTCGCCGTCTCACGGAATTGTCCTCCGACTGGTACTGGGAGCAGGACGTGGAAGGGCGCCTGATCCGGGTCTCGGGGCCCGCGCTCGAGATGCTCGGCATCCGCGGCGACGGCTCACTGGATCCGGGCGGCGCTGCGCCGGGGGTGCGCTGGAATGAGGACGAGCGCGCGGTGCTGGTCGCGAACATCGCGGCGCGACGGCCGTTCCTCGATTTCGTCTATAGCCGGGTCAATCCCGATGGATCACAGCAATATTTTCAGGTGAGCGGGGAGCCGATCTTCGGTGCCTCGGGCGGCTACATGGGCTACCGGGGAATCGGCAGGTACGTGGCCGGGCCGGTCCGGGCGGTCGCTGCCTGAGCCGGCAACGCGGCGGCCTCACGCCGCCAGGAATTCACCGAACACCTGCAGCCGCTCGACCCGGTCGCACAGGGTCTTGAGCGCCACCAGGATCGGCACCGCGAGCAGCGCGCCGGGGACTCCCCACATGGCGCCCCAGAACAGGACCGACAGCACGATGACCACCGGGTTCAGGCTCAGGCGCTGGCCG
>JANNLM010000095.1:0-17283 GCA_031396825.1 Gammaproteobacteria bacterium
GGCGTGAGGATGCCGCGGCGCGCGAAGTACATCTGGCTCTGGTTGCCGCCCTTGCGCTCGGCGATCCATTTCGCCCGCATCGGCGGCAGGCCCTTGAGCAGGTCGATGTGCGCCGCGGGGTCGCTGTACGGCCCGGAGGTGTCGTAGACCGTGACCGCGGGATTGGACTCGACGCCGCTGGCGGCGCGCGTCGCGGTCTGCGCGACCTCGCGCATCGGCACGCGCAGGTCCGGGCGCGAGCCGTCCAGGTACACCTTGCGGCTGGCCGCGAACGTACGCGTGGCCTCGGCGTTCAGCGTCGCGGCCTGCGTGAGAAGGTCTTTGGGAATGGCGCTCATGGCTGCATCTCGTGGTGGAGCGCGCCAGGCTTCCCCGGCAAGCGCTCCCTACGCCGACACCCGTTGCGGAGTGGCGGCCAGGTTCCAAGGGTTTGCTCTCAGCCCGCTACGCGGACACCCCCGGCTTGAAGGCGCATAGCCTACGCCCTGTCGAGCGCTTGCTCCAGCGCGTCGCAGAGGGTCTTGAGCACCGTCAGCCGCGCGAGCTTCTTGTCGTTGGCGGCCACCAGGGTCCACGGCGCGTAGTCGGTGCTGGTGCGCGCGACCATCTCGTCGACGGCCAGCGCGTAGTCCCTCCACTTCTTGCGGTTGCGCCAGTCCTCGTCGGTGATCTTGTGCTTCTTGTGCGCGAGCTTGGCACGCTCCTCGAAGCGCCGCAGCTGCTCCTCGGGGCTGATGTGCAGCCAGAACTTGCACAGCGCCATGCCGTGGCCGGTCAGCTGCCGCTCGAACTCGTTGATCTCGTTGTAGGCGCGGCCCCACTCGCGCGGCTGCGCAAAGCCTTCGACGCGCTCGACCAGCACGCGGCCGTACCAGGAGCGGTCGTAGATCGTCACGTAACCCCCGCGCGGCAGGTGGCGCCAGAAGCGCCACAGGTAATGGTGCGCGCGCTCCTCGTCGGTCGGCGCGGCGACCGGGATCACGCGGAACAGCCGCGCGTCCATCGCCGCGGTCACGCGGCGGATGGCGCCGCCTTTGCCGGCGGCGTCCCAGCCCTCGAACATCGCCACGGTCGAGATCTTGCGCTCGCGCGCCTTCCAGCTGAGCTTGTTGAGGCGCGACTGCAGTTTCTCGAGCTTCTCCTGGTAGCGCTCCTCGGGCACCTTCGCCCGCAGGTCCACCGTGTTGAGCACGGTGCGGAAGCGACCGGGCCTCGGCTCGGCGCGACGCGTCGTGGCGGCCTTGCCGCCCGCGGCGAGGCGCTCGCGCAGGGCGTCGAGCAGGAGGCGCCCGGCCATCAGCTCGCGATACTGCCGGTCGGTGGCGTCGATGATGTGCCACGGCGCATAGCCCTGGTCGGTCGCGCGCAGCGCCGCCTCCGACACTTTCAGGAAGCGGTCGTAGGACTTCGAGTACGCCTTCTCGTATGGGGTGAGCTGGCGCTTCTGCGCCTTGGCAATGTCCTTGAGCCGGCGCTTCTGTTCCTTCTTCGACACGTGGAACCAGAGCTTGACCAGCAACGCGCCGTTGTCGGTCAGCGTGCGCTCGAGGGCGACGATGTCGGCGAGTTCGGCTTCGTACCTGCTGCGGCCGACGTCCTTGCGGGCGCGCGCGACGATCGGCTGCGTGTACCAGGAACCGAACAGGATGGCGATCGTGCCGGCGGCGGGCAGCTGGCGCCAGAAGCGCCATTGGCGCGGCCGCTCGCGCTCCTCATCGCTCTCGTCCCAGAACGCGACCGACTGCACGCTGCGCGCGTCGAGCCATTCGTGGAGTCGCTTGACGACCTGGCTCTTGCCGGCGGTCTCCACGCCGGAGACGATGACGACGACGGGCAGCCTGGCCTCGCGCGCCTTGCGCTGGATGGCCAGCAACTCGGCGTGCAGCTTGTGCTGCTTCCTTTCGAACTCGGCCTTGGTGACCGAGTGGCCAACCTCCGCAGTCTCGAACATGGCGTCCCTACCTTGCGCCGCCCGGGCGCGCGCTGCCTTGACCCTGGTCAATGTGTTCCAGGAAATACAGCGCCGCGTAAATGCGCGGCTCGACCTGGAAGCCCTCGGCCCGCTTGCGCTCGAGCCATCCGACAACGTCCTTGAGCGGCACCGCGTGCACCGTGATCTGTTCGCTGCCGACCCCGCCGCCGGCGTGCACCTTGGCCAGGCCGGCGACCCGCACCAGGTACATCATCTCGTCGGTCAGGCCCGGCGCGACCGGACCGTACAGCAGCACCTTGGCGGCCTTCCCGCGATAGCCGGTTTCTTCCTCGAGCTCGCGCAGCGCGCACTGTTCGGGCGTTTCGTCCTTGGGCGACTCGTCATCGCCGTAGATCCCGGCGGGCAGCTCGAGCGTGCGCTCCCCCACCGGCACGCGGTATTGCTCGACCAGCACGAGCTCCCGGGCTGCGGTCACGGCGACCACGAACACCGCGCCGCGCGCGTTGAGGCGCCGGACGAATTCCCAGTGGCCGTCGCGCAGCAACTCGAGGAAGCGTCCGCGGTGCAGCGACTCGCGCTGGCTCATGCGCTGCGCTCCGCCGCGTCGAGGACGCGCGCCTCGTACAGTGGCCGCGGCCCCTTGGCCAGCAGCTGCGCGAGCAGCGCGCCGCTGGGCTGCAGGTCGCGCTCGAGCCCGAACGGCGGGTTGACCACCAGCACTGCGCAGCCGCGCATCTGGCCTTCGCCGGGCGCGCCGGTCTCGAAGGCGATGCGCAGCGGCGGCTCGTCGCAGCGGCGCGCCACCTGGCGCTCGAAGCGCGCGGCGGCGTGGCGGTTCTTCAACGGGTACCACACGGCGTAGACGCCCGCGGCGAAACGCTTCATGGATTTCTCGACCAGCCCGGCCGCGACTTCGAACTCGTCGGGCCGCTCGAAGGGCGGGTCGATCAGCATCAGGCCGCGCTTCTCCGCCGGCGGCAGCAGCGCGTGCGCCTCGTGGCCATCGCGGTGGTGGATCACGGCGCGGCGCTCGCCCTTGAGGTTCTCGCGCAGCTCGGCCGCGATCTCCGGCACTTTCTCGCACAACACGATGCGGTCGCGTTCGCGCGCCAGCGCCTGCGCGAACAGCGGCGAGCCCGGGTAGTGGCGCAGCGCGCCGGTGCCGTTCACGCCGCGCACCACGTCGAGGAAGGCCTGCAGCAGGCCCGGGGCGCGGTCCAGCCCCCACAGTTTGCCGATGCCGTCGCGCCACTCGCCGGTGCGCGACGCGCCCTCGCCCTGCAGGTCGTACGCGCCGGCGCCGGCGTGCGTCTCGACGTAGCACCAGGGCTTGTCCTTGCGCGACAGCGCGGCCAGCAGCGCGCACAGCACCACGTGCTTGAACACGTCAGCGAAGTTGCCCGCGTGGTAGCTATGGCGGTAATGCATGGAATAATCGTCGCGCGCAATCCAACGGGGCCCGATTGTCACACGCCAGCCAGCAGCCCAACCAGCAACGACGCGTAATCCTGGCCTCCTCACTCGGCACCGTGTTCGAGTGGTACGACTTCTACCTGTACGCGACGCTGGCGCCGTTCTTCGCCGCGCTGTTCTTTCCCAAGGGCAACGACACCGCCGCCCTGCTGTCCGCCTTCGCCACCTACGCCGCCGGCTTCCTGGTGCGGCCGTTCGGCGCGCTGCTGTTCGGCCGCATCGGCGACCTGGTCGGGCGCAAGTACACCTTCCTGGTGACCATCCTGGTCATGGGCCTCGCCACCGCGGCGGTCGGCGTGCTGCCCACGTACGAGCGCATCGGCATCGCCGCGCCGATCCTGCTGGTCACGCTGCGCCTGCTGCAGGGCCTGGCGCTGGGCGGCGAGTACGGCGGCGCGGCCACCTACATCGCCGAGCATTCGCCGGACGAACGCCGCGGTTATGCGACGAGCTGGATCCAGACCACCGCCACGCTAGGCTTCTTCCTGTCGCTGCTGGTGATCGGCGGCTGCCGCGTCGGCATGGAACCGGAGGCGTTCGCGAACTGGGGCTGGCGCGTGCCGTTCCTGGTGTCGCTGGTGCTGCTCGCGGTCTCGGTCTACATCCGGCTCAAGCTCGAGGAGTCGCCGGTGTTCCAGCGCATGAAGGCGGAGGGCAAGGGCAGCACCTCGCCGCTGCGCGACTCGTTCCTGAAATATCCGAACAACAAGGTCGTGCTGCTGGCGCTGCTCGGCGCCACTGCCGGCCAGGGCGTGGTCTGGTACACAGGCCAGTTCTACGCGCTGTTCTTCCTGACCATCACGCTCAAGGTCGACTACCTGACGGCCTACACGCTGATCGGCGCGTCCTTGCTGATCGCGACGCCGTTCTTCGTGTTCTTCGGCTGGCTCTCCGACCGCATCGGCCGGCTGCGCATCATCATGGCCGGCTGCCTGCTCGCGGCGCTGACCTATTTCCCGATCTTCGGCGCGCTGACGCGGACGGTGAACCCGGCGCTGGCCGATTACCAGGCGCGCACGACGATCACGGTGGCCGCGAGCGACTGCGAATTCCACATCTTCATCCTGCCGGGCACGCGCTTCACCGAGTGCGACCGCGCCAAGGACTTCCTGACCAAGTCGGGCCTGTCGTTCGAGTCGAAGCCCGCGGTCGGGGATGCGGCCGTCGTCACGAGCATCGGCGACACCGTGATCCAGGGCTGGGACGAGGCGAAGGTCAGGCAGGCGCTGCAGGCGACCGGCTATCCGCCCGCGGCGGACAGGGACCGGATCGACTATGCCGCCACGCTGGCGTTGCTCGTGGTGCTGGTGCTGTACGTGACCATGGTCTACGGCCCGATCGCGGCCTTCCTCGTCGAACTGTTCCCGACCCGCATCCGCTACACCTCGATGTCGCTGCCGTACCACATCGGCAACGGCTGGTTCGGCGGCATGCTGCCGCTGCTGGCGACGGCGATGGTCGCGGCCTCCGGCAACATCTACGCCGGGCTCTGGTATCCGGTCGGCGTCGCGCTGATGTCGCTCGTGATCGGCACCTTGTTCCTGCGCGAGACCAAGGACCGGCGCATCGCGGATCACGGCTGACGCAGGGCATAATCCCCAACCTCAGTACCGCGAGGAGGGTGGCGTGGCCGACCAGGACCTCGAATCCGTTCTGAACGAGACGCGCAGCTTCCCGCCGCGCCCGGACTTCGTGAAGAAGGCCCGCCTCGACGCAGCCAGGCTCAAGGCGCTGCGCGATGCCGCCGCCGACTCCACCGCCTTCTGGGCGCGCCTGGCCCACACCGAGATCAACTGGCAGAAGCCTTTCTCGGTCGTGCTCGACGAATCGCAGGCGCCGAACTACCGCTGGTTCACCGACGGCACGCTGAACGCGTCGTGGAATTGCCTGGACCGCCACCTCGACAAGCGCGGCGACAAGGTCGCCATCATCGGCGAGGGCGAGAAGGGCGAGGTGCGCAAGCTCACCTACCGCCAGCTGCACGCCGAAGTGTGCAAGCTCGCCAACGCCCTGAAGTCGCTCGGCATCCGGAAGGGTGACCGGGTCAACATCTACCTGCCGATGACGCCGGAGGCGGTGATCGCGATGCAGGCCTGCGCGCGCATCGGCGCGATCCACTCCGTGGTGTTCGGCGGTTTCTCGGCGCAGTCGCTGAAGGACCGCATCGAGGACGCCGGCGCCAGGCTGCTGATCACGGCCGACGGCGCGCACCGTGGCGGCCACATCGTCGAACTGAAGAAAGCTGCCGACGAGGCGCTGACCGGCGGCAGCAAGACCATCGAGAAGGTCATCGTCTACCAGCGCACGAAGCACGACGTGCCGATGAAGGCCGGCCGCGACCTGTGGTGGCACGAACTCGTCGCGAAACAATCCGCCGACTGCGCGCCCGAGTGGGTCGAGGCCGAGCATCCGCTGTACCTGCTGTACACCTCCGGCTCGACCGGCAAGCCCAAGGGCATCCAGCACTCGACCGCCGGCTACCTGCTCGGCGTGCATATGACCATGCAGTGGGTGTTCGACATCCGCGACGACGACATCTTCTGGTGCACGGCCGACGTCGGCTGGGTCACCGGGCACAGTTACGTCTGCTACGGCCCGCTGAGCAACGGCGCGACCATGGTCATGTACGAAGGCGCGCCGATGGTCCCGGACGCCGGCCGCTTCTGGAAGATCTGCCAGGACCACAAGGTCACCATTTTCTACACCGCGCCCACGGCGATCCGCGCGCTGGCCAAGGCCGGCGAGGAATTCCCCAACCGCTACGACCTGTCGACGCTGCGCCTGCTCGGCTCGGTCGGCGAGCCGATCAATCCGGAAGCGTGGATGTGGTACCACCGCGTGATCGGCAAGGAAAAACTGCCGATCGTGGACACCTGGTGGCAGACCGAGACCGGCATGATCATGCTGTCGCCCGTTCCGGGCGCGATGCCGGCCAAGCCCGGCTCCTGCACCCAGCCGTTGCCCGGCATCTTCGCCGACGTGGTCGACGAATCCGGCAAACCAGTGACCGATCCCGGCAAGGGCGGGCTGCTGGTGATCACGAAGCCCTGGCCTTCGATGCTGCGCACCATCTGGGGCGACAACGAGCGGTATCTGAAGACCTACTGGGCCCAGTTCAAGAACAAGTACTACGTCGCGGGTGACTCAACCCACCGCGACGCCGACGGCTACTACTGGATCATGGGCCGCGTCGACGACGTGCTGAAGGTGTCGGGCCACCGCCTCGGCACCATGGAAGTCGAGTCGGCGCTGGTAGCGCATCCGCGCGTGGCCGAGGCCGCGGTCGTGGGCCGGCCGCACGAGATCAAGGGCGAAGCCATCGTCGCGTTCGTCATCTGCCGCGGGCCGCGCCCGACCGGCGCGGAGGCCGAGGCGCTGGTCAAGGAATTGCGCGAGTTCGTGAGCAAGTCGATGGGCCCGATCGCCAAGCCCGACGACATCCGCTTCGCCGATGGCCTGCCCAAGACACGCTCCGGCAAGATCATGCGCCGGCTGCTGCGTTCGATCGCCAGGGGCGAGCCGATCACCCAGGACATCTCGACGCTGGAGAACCCGGCGATCGTCAAACAGCTGCAGGAAAAACTGTAAAAAAGGGGACGCAACCCTTTTTCTCGCTCTCTTAGACTTGCGGGAAAGGGTTGGGAAAAAGGGTTGCGTCCCCTTTTTTACGCGAGCGTGGCGGCGATCCGCATGATCAGCTCTTCCATCGCCTTGGCCGGCTCGTCGAAGGTCTGGTCCTCGCGGCCGAACTCGCGCATGTAGACCACCTCGAGGCCGGTGTACTTCCCCTCGGGGTGGTTGCGCGTGACCATGAAGTAGCGGTGGCCGCGCTTCTCGCGCGGATCGGCCACCTTCACCGAAACTTCCGTCGCGTCGCGGTTGATGTCGAACGCCATCACGCGCTTGTCGGCGCGCAGGCGGGTCTGCAGCGAGCGCATGTTGGTGATCATGGTCGCCCACAGCGCGTCGACCTTCTGCTTCTTGTTCAGCGTGCCGGACTGCGCTTCCTCGCGGTAGGCGCGCACGCTCTGCAGCTGGCGCTCGAACTGGCTGGTGATGTCGCCCATCGCCTCGGACGCCTGGGGCATCGACGGCATCGACGGTTTCGGCATCGCGGGCTTCGGCATCGACGGCATCGCCGGCGCCGGCATGAACGGCTTTGGCGGCGGCGGCGGTGCGGCTCGCGGCGGTGGCGGCGGAGGCGGAGGCGGAGGCGCTGCGGGGCGTGGGGGTACGGGTGGCACGACGCCGAAGCCCTTGGGCTTCATCATCACGGTGCGCTCGCCGTCGTCCTCTTCCTGCGCCCGTTGCAGGGTGATGCGGAATTCGCCGATATCCACCTTGCTGGACTCGTCGATCCGGGTCGGGCCCTTGATGGTGGCGCCGTTGACCTGGGTGCCGTTGGCGCTGCCCTCGTCCACGACCACGGGCATGCCGTTGATCAGGTCCAGGCGCGCGTGCTTGCGCGAGGCGGTCTTGTTCGGCAGGACGATGGAGCGGGCCTGGTCGCGCCCGATGGTCAGCGAGCCCTGCTGCCACGGGAACTCCCCGATCACCTTACCCTGCTGGTCTGTGACGATTACCGTCCACATTGGTGCGCAAGCGCCCCCGGGCGCCGTCACGGCTCTTAGGGCAGTAAGTCTAGACGATGGGACCCTGCGGGGTCAGCCGACGTGCAGGCCGCACTCGCGCCGGTCTTCCACCTTGGTGGGGTCGAAATAGTCGAAGTTGTTCGGCAGGTGGTGGCGCTTGAGGTATTCGTGCATCTGCCGCGAGTTCCACTGCAGCACGGGCGCGACCCGCAGGATGCCGTCACGGGCCAGGCTGACCGGCTCCATGCGGGCGCGCTCCGCGGTTTCCTCCGCGCGGATGCCGGTGATCCAGACCTTGCCGCCGAGCTCGCGCACCGCGCGATCGAACGGCTCCAGCTTCACCTCCTCGGTGAACGCGGCGTGGCCGGGCGAGCCGACCTCCGGCAACGGCCCATCCGCCGCCTCGCGGTGCGCGCGCGAGCGCCGCGGCCGCACGATGTACAGGTTCAGCCCGAGCTGCGCCGTCACTTCGTCGACGTAGCGGTACATCGCGGCGGTGCCGTAGCCCGAGTCGATCCAGATCACCGGGATCTGCGGCTGCACGCGCGTGGCCATGTGCAGGGTGACCGCCGAGAACGGGCCGAAGCTGCTCGAGCAGAACGCGCGCTGGCCCAGGCCGAGCGCCCAGGCGGTCAGCCGCTCGGGGTCGCCGGCCAGCTCGGCGTTGGCCTTTTTCAGGTCGGGCATCATCATCGGGCGGCTATTCTAGCGGCGACACCGGGTGCCCCGGCCGCGCACGCCATTCGTTCTATGGATAGTCCCTTGACGGCGCCCGCCCCCCGACCTAACGTGCGCCGCCTTCGTTTTTCACCGCCCTTGTTTTCACCGATGTCCCCAGGAGTTTTTCCGCATGAGCCAGGACCGCGCCGCGGCCTCCAACCTCGTCTGGCACCCCCACAAGGTCAGCCGCGACGAGCGTGCCGCCCAGAAGAAGCAGAAGCCCTGCATCCTCTGGCTGACCGGCCTGTCCGGCTCCGGCAAGTCGACCATCGCCAACGCGCTGGAGGGCGAGTTGTTCGACACCGGCCACCACAGCTACCTGCTCGACGGCGACAACATCCGCCTCGGCCTGAACCAGAACCTCGGCTTCTCGGACGCCGACCGCACCGAGAACATCCGCCGCATCGGCGAGGTGTCCAAGCTGTTCGTGGACGCCGGCCTGATCGTCATCACGGCGTTCATCTCGCCGTTCCGCGCCGACCGCGACCTGGTGCGCGAGCGGGTGGCGCCCGGCGAGTTCTTCGAGGTCTACGTCAAGGCGCCGCTCGCGGTCTGCGAGCAGCGCGACCCCAAGGGCCTGTACAAGAAGGCCCGCGCCGGCGCCATCAAGCAGTTCACCGGCATCGACTCCCCGTACGAGGAGCCGGCCGCGCCGGAGCTGGTGCTCGATACCGACCAGCTCGACCTGCAGGCCTGCACCCGCGCGCTGCTCGACGCGCTGCGCAAGGCCGGCCGGGTCGAGTAGGTCGGCAATCCATTGCCGACGGGCCACGGCGGCATGGGAATGCCGCCCTACGGGGATCTCGCGCGCTGGGAGTCGGCCGTTGGCGCAGGGCCGCGGCTGCGCGGCCGCCGCGCCGACGCGCCCGGCCGCCCCACGCTGCACTTCCTGTCCGGCAACGGTTTCTGCGGCGGCGTCTACTGGCCGTTCCTGAAGCGCTTCCTGCCCGGATACGGCCTGTTCACGCACGACATCGAAGGCCACGGCGACTCCGACGCGCCCGAGCACTTCTCCGGCGTGGGCGCCATCGCCCAGCGCATCCCGCAGGTCATCGCCGGGCAGGGCCTGCAGGATGGCCGGCCGCTGATCGGCATCGGCCACAGCTTCGGTGCGGCCATGACGCTGAAGGTGGCAGCCGACAACCCGGGCCTGTTCCGCGCCATCGTGATGCTCGACCCGATCGTGTTCCCGAACCTGGTCTGGTTCGGCATGCGGGCGATGGTCGCGGTCGGCCTGCATCCCATGGTCAAGGCGGCGCTGCGGCGCCGGCGCGAGTGGCCGAGCCGGCAGGAGGCGCTCGACCGCCTGCGCGGCCGGGGCATCTACAAGGGATGGGCCGAGGAGTCCCTCGAATGCTTCGTGGACTACGCGACCCGGGATGCCGGCCCCCCGACAGAAGCACTCGAGGGCAGGGGCAAGCGCGTCCTGAGCTGCCCGCCGGAGCTGGAGGCGGAGATTTACGAGCGGCCGGTCTATCCCTGGCCGTCCTTCAGGAACGTGACGATCCCCGTGCTGTTCCTGCACGGCGCCGGCAGCTACGACTTCTTTCCCCTCGCCAGCCGCCTGGCGCGCCGCCGCAATGCGGCCGTGGAGGTGGGGACCGTGCCGGGTCACCACTGCTTCATGCTGGAGGACCCCGCCGACGCCCACGCGGCCGTGGCGGCGTTCCTGGGAAAACACGGGCTCCAGGGCGGCTGATCGGGGCACAATAGGGGGTCGCCAACCCGCGACCCTTTAGCCTTTTCAGACATCTACAGGACATGGCCAGCGCCTTCGACGTACCCGTGGCGGACGAGGTCCTGGCGGGAGCCCGCCGGGGCGACCGCGGGGCGCAAGGGCTCCTGTACCAGGCCTTCGAGCACGCGGTCTACAGCCTCGCGCGGCGCATGGTCGGCGACCCCGACGCCGCCCGCGACGTGATGCAGGACGCGTTCATGAAGGCCTTCGGCCGGCTGCACCAGTACCGCGCCGAGGCGCCGTTCGGGTTGTGGCTGCGCTCGATCGCGGCGTCGGAGTCGCTGATGCACCTGCGCCGCGGCCGGTACTTCATGGGTTTGTTCACGACCGACGAGCTGGTGCTGCAGTCGGTCGGCTGCGAGGACGTGTCGGACATCGACCTCGAGCGCGCGCTGGGCCTGTTGCCGCAGCTGCCGCGATCGGTGCTGTGGCTGTACCACGTGGAGGGCTACACCCACGCGGAAATCGCGGCGATGTGCGGCAAGACGGTGAGCTTCAGCAAGTCGCAGCTGTCGCGCGCGCACCAGAAGTTGAGGGCCCTGCTGGGCGGGGAGCCGCATTCAGCCCAGGGATTGAAGCAGTTGAAGCAGGAAGGAACACAGCTATGTACAGCCGAATTAGTGAAGATCGCATGAACCCGAATTCGCTCCCCGAGCGCCTGCGGGCACTGCCCGCGTTCGCGCCGCCGCCCGGCGGCTGGCGCAACCTCAACCAGCGCCTCACCGCGCGCCGCCGCAACTACGCGATGGCGGGGGGCGGCTTCGCCCTCGCCGCCTCGGTGCTGGTCGCCGTGGGCCTGGTCGGGATGCGCCCCGAGCCGGCGCCGCAGGTCGCGCCGGGCACCAGCACGATCGTCGCCACCGCCGAGCCGGAACGCCGCGCGCCCGAGGTCTCGCCGACCCTGGCGCAGCTGATCAGCCGCTCCCAGCAGCTGGAGCGCGAGCTGGCCTACGTGCGTCCGCAGGTCGCCGTCTGGAACACCGGCCGCGACAACCGCGCGATGCTGCTCGAGACCGAGCTGCGCCGCGTCGACGAGCAACTCGATTTCTCCGAACCCCAGGCCGCCGAGGCGCTGTGGCGCCGGCGCGTCATGCTGATGAACGCGCTGGTCGAGCTGCATGAAACCGAAGCACCCGCTTTGCAATACGCGTCATATCAGTACTGAGGAGCACATGGAACGTCGTTTTGTCGGCAAACACATGGGAGCGGCGCTGCTGGCGGGCGGCTTCATCGCCGTGCTTGCGCTCGGCCTGGCCTCCGCGCCGGCCGTCGCGGGCCCCGAAGAGGACCAGGCCCAGGCCCGCAAGGACCTCGAGCGCGCCCGCGAGGAAGTGGAAAAGGCGCGCACCGAGCTGCAGAAGGCCACGCGCGAGCTGGCCCGCAGCATGGCCAAGGTCGAGCGCGACAACCCCAAGGCGCAGTACTTCGAGTACATGACGGATCCCAGGCGCGCCATGCTCGGCGTGCTGATCCCGGACGACTTCGAGGACGGCGAGACGCGGGGCGTGCGGCTGCAGGCGGTGACGCCGGGCAGCGGCGCCGAGAAGGCCGGGCTCAAGGCCGGCGACCTGCTGCTGTCCATCAACGGCCAGTCGCTGCAGGCCGAGGGCAAGAAGGTCGCGCCGCAGAAGAAGATGAAGGACGTCATGCGCAAGCTCAAGGCCGGCGATGTCGCCAAGGTCGAGTACGAGCGCGACGGCCGCAGCCGCGGCACCACCGTGGTGACGCAGGCGCCGGAGCCGCTGGTCATGGTTCCGTCGATGACGATCCTGGACAACTGGCTGCACGACGTCGAGGACGCCAAGGGGCCGATGATGGACGCGATGCCGTGGTTCGGCTTCCGCGGCCCGGCGATCCGCGGGCTCGAGCTGGCCAAGCTCGACGAGGAGCTCGGCGGCTACTTCAAGACCACCAACGGCGTGCTGGTGGTGAAGGCGCCGAAGGACGGCGCGCTCGGGCTCAAGAGCGGCGACGTGATCCAGAAGATCGACGGCGTCAGCGTCTCCGAGCCGGTCACCGTGCTCGACAAGCTGCGCTCGCGGTCCGAGGAGCAGACCGTCAGGCTCGACATCATCCGCCAGGGCCGCTCCACCGAGCTGCAGGGCAAGATCCCGGTGGCCGAGGCGCCGCGCGCCCTGAAGCGCCTGCCGGTCCCGCCCGTGCCGCCGGTGCCGCCCGCGCCGCCGCGCGGCCGCGACCACGACGAAAACGACGACATCTGACGTTTTCCCCCCGGCGGTTCCCCTTGCCCCGCCCCGTGCGGGGCTTGTTTTTGGGGATAGGTAAACTAGCCGCCTTCCAATGACCAAGACCCGCTGGGCCCTGCTGGCCGTGCTCGCCGCGCTGATCGCGGCGTTCCTCGCGCTGGACCTCGGCCGCTTCCTGTCGCTCGAACACCTGCGCGCCAGCAAGGCCGCGATCGACGCCTATCGCGACGCGCACCCGGTGCTGGCGTCGGCGGCGTACTTCGGCACCTACGTCGCGGCAACGGCGCTGTCCGTACCCGGCGCGGTGGTGCTCACCCTGGCCGGCGGCGCGATCTTCGGCCTGCTGTGGGGCCTGGTGCTGGTGTCGTTTGCCTCGTCCATCGGCGCCACCCTGGCCTTCCTGACCTCGCGCTTCCTGCTGCACGACGCCATCCAGAAACGCTACGGCGACAAGCTCGCGCCGATCAACGCCGGCGTGCGCAAGGACGGCGCCTACTACCTGTTCACGCTGCGCCTGATCCCGGCCTTCCCGTTCTTCATCGTCAACCTCGTGATGGGCCTGACGCCGATCCGGACCCGCACGTTCTACGGCGTGTCGCAGGCCGGTATGCTGCCGCTGACCACGGTGTTCGTGTACGCCGGCACCGAACTCGCCAGGATCGACACGCTGAAAGACATCGTTTCGCCGACGCTGCTGGCGTCGCTCGTCCTGATCGGACTGTTCCCGCTCATCGCCCGCAAGGCCGTGGAGAAAATCAATGCAAGACGCGCCCAGGCCCAAGTCGTTCGACCGTAACCTGATCGTGATCGGGGCCGGCAGCGCCGGCCTGGTCACGGCCTACATCGCCGCGGCGGTGAAGGCCAAGGTCACGCTGATCGAGAAGCACGAGATGGGCGGCGACTGCCTCAACACCGGCTGCGTGCCGTCCAAGGCGATCCTGCGCTCGGCCAAGCTGCTCGACCACGTGCGCCGCGCGCGCGAGTTCGGCCTGCGCGCCGCCGCGGCCGAGTTCGATTTCTCCGAGGTCATGCAGCGCGTGCACCGCGTGATCAAGGCCATCGAGCCGCACGACTCGGTCGAGCGCTTAACCGGGCTGGGCGTCGAGTGCCTCAAGGGCCACGCCACGCTGATCGATCGCTGGACGGTGGAAGTGAACGGCAAGAAGCTCACCGCGCCCAACATCGTCATCGCCGCCGGCGCCGAGCCGTTCGTGCCGCCGATCCCGGGCCTCAAGGAAGCCGGCTACCTCACCTCGGAAACGTTGTGGGGCATCAAGGAGCAGCCCAAGCGCCTGGTGGTGCTCGGTGGCGGCCCGATCGGCTCGGAGCTGACCCAGGCCTTTGCGCGCCTCGGCAGCCAGGTGACGCAGGTCGAGATGCTGCCGCGCATCCTGCCGCGCGAGGACGTCGAGATCTCGCAGATGGTGCTGGAGCGCTTCAAGGCCGAGGGCGTCGACGTGCGCATCAACACCAGGGCCAAGGCGGTGAAGTTCGTCGACAACGAGAAGCGCCTGGTGGTCGAGAAGGACGGCAAGGAATCCGAGATCGCGTTCGACCAGATCCTGGTCGCGGTCGGCCGCTCGGCGCGCCTGAAGGGCTACGGGCTCGAGAACGTCGGCGTCGAGGCCGGCAAGACCATCAAGGTCAACGACTGCCTGCAGACCAGCGTGCCGAACATCTACGCCTGCGGCGACGTCGCCGGCCCGTACCAGTTCACCCATACCGCGGCGCACATGGCCTGGTACTGCGCGGTCAACGCGCTGTTCGGCAAGCTGCTGTGGCTGCACCCGGGGCTGTGGTTCAGCGGCGGCAAGTTCAAGGTCGACTACTCGGTCGTGCCGTGGGCAACCTTTACCGAGCCCGAAGTCGCGCGCGTGGGCCTGAACGAGCTCGAGGCGAAGGAAAAGAACATCCCGTACGAGCTGACCACCTACCCGATCGACGACCTCGATCGCGCCATCGCCGACGAAGAGGCGCACGGCGTGGTCAAGGTGCTGACGGTGCCGGGCAAGGACAAGATTCTTGGCGTGACCATCGCCGGCGAGCACGCCGGCGACATCATTGCCGAGTACGTGATGGCGATGAAGTGGGGCATCGGCCTGAACAAGATCCTCGGCACCATCCACATCTACCCGACGCTGGCCGAGATGAACAAGTACGCCGCCGGCAACTGGAAGAAAGCGCACAAGCCCGAAGGGCTGCTGGGCCTGGTCGAGAAGTTCCACGCCTGGACGCGCGGCTAGCGCTGTCGCCCCGCCGCAACACGCCGCGCACCCCGATCGCGCATCGGCCGCACCGGCCGCACCGGCAGGGTGCAATCCCGCGCGATTTCAGGGGTGATTTCATCTGGCCTTCGCGCCGCCGTAACACGCGCGCGGAACAATTCTCCCTTGCAGGCGTCCAAACCTGCCCCGAGTCCCGCTCGGAAATTCATTGGCACGTTGATTGCTGCAAAAGCAATCAAGCAGGGAGAGAGAGCACATGTCCCGACTCAAGTCCGTCCCCGCGGCCCAGAAGCACCGCACGCTCTGGCTGTCCGACCTGCACCTCGGTTCGCCGGGGTGCAAGGCCAGGCGACTGGTCAAGTTCCTGCGCCAGAACGACTGCGAGCAGCTGTACCTGGTCGGGGACATCTTCGACGGCTGGAAGCTCAAGAACCGCTTCTACTGGACCCCGGACCACACCCGCGTGATCAAGGCCATCCTGGCCAAGGCGCGGCGCGGCACCAGGGTCTACTACCTGACCGGCAACCACGACGATTTCATGCGGCAGTTCGTCCGCAACAAGCTGCGCCTGGGGCGCATCCGCGTCATGCACGAGTTGGTCCACACGGCGGCCGACGGCCGCAAGCTGCTGGTGCAGCACGGCGACCAGTACGACGCGGTCGTGCGCAACCTGCCCGGCCTCGCCTTCGCCGGCGACTTCGCTTACGAGGCGCTGCTCTCGATCAGCGACCGGCTCGGCCGGCTGCAGGACCGCTTCGGCATCGCCCGCGGCTTCTCCCTGTCGGCGTTCCTGAAGACCGGCGTCAAGGGCCTGGTGCAATACCTGTCCGGTTTCGACGAGCAGGTGTACTACCAGTGCAAGCGGCGTGGCCTCAACGGCGTGGTCTGCGGCCACACCCATCACGCCGAGGTGCGCCAGGTGCGCAACGGCATCGTCTCGTACAACTGCGGCGACTGGGTCGAGTCCTGCACCGCGCTCGCCGAGGACGCGCACGGCCACATCCGCGTGATCCACGCCCTGCCCGACCGGCCGAAGATCGTGCCGATGCAGGCGCGCGCCCCGGCGCGCGTGCCGCAGCCGCGGCTGCCGGCCGCCGCCGTGGCCTCGAACGAGGTGCAGACCGCGGCGTAAGTCCGTACCCTACGGCCCTCTTTTACGGGGGGCGTCATGAAGGTACTGGTCGTCGGCGGCGGCGGGCGCGAGCACGCGCTGGCCTGGAAACTGCTGCAGTCGCCCCGCGTCACACAGGTGTTCGTCGCACCCGGCAACGCCGGCACCGCCGGCGAGCCGCGGTGCAAGAACGTCGCGATCCCGGCTGACGATGTCGAGCGCCTGCTCAAGTTCGCCCAGGACGAGCGCATCGGCCTGACCGTGGTGGGGCCCGAGGGGCCGCTAGCCGCCGGCATCGTCGACCTGTTCACTGCCGCCGGCCTGCGCTGCTTCGGCGTGTCGAGGCAGGCCGCGCAGCTCGAGTCGTCGAAGGCGTTCGCCAAGGACTTCCTCGCGCGCCACCGCATCCCGACCGCAACGTACAAGGTCCACACCGACGTCCGGTCCGCGATCGCCGACGTCAACGAACGCGGCGCGCCGATCGTGATCAAGGCCGATGGCCTGGCCGCCGGCAAGGGTGTCGTCGTCGCGATGACCGTGGAAGAGGCTCGCGCCGCGGTCCACGACATGCTCTCCGGCAACAGCCTCGGGGCCGCGGGCAGCCGCGTGGTGGTCGAGGACTTCCTCGACGGCGAGGAGGCCAGCTTCATCGTCATGGCCGCCGGCGGCCATGCGCTCGAGATGGCGACCTCGCAAGACCACAAGCGCGTCGGCGACGGCGACACCGGCCCCAACACCGGCGGCATGGGCGCCTACTCCCCTGCCCCGGTGGTCACCGAGGCCGTGCGGGCCCGCGTGCTGCGCGAAGTGATCCGGCCGACCCTCGAGGGGCTCAAGCAGGACGGCATCGCCTTCACCGGCTTCCTGTATGCCGGCCTGATGATCGACAAGTCCGGCGCGGCGCGCGTGCTGGAATTCAACTGCCGCCTCGGCGACCCCGAGACCCAGCCGCTGATGATGCGGCTCAAGTCCGACCTGGTGGACCTGGTCGACGCCGCGCTGGACCAGCGCCTGGACGGGATCACGGCCGAGTGGGACTCACGCCCCGCGCTGGGCGTGGTGATGGCTGCGGCGGGTTACCCCGGCAGCTACCGCAAGCACGACGCCATCGACGGCCTCGACGCCGCGGCGGGCAAGGGCCTGAAAGTGTTCCACGCCGGCACGGCGCTCGAGTCGTCGCAGGTGGTGACCACCGGCGGCCGCGTGCTGTGCGTGTGCGCGCTCGGCGACAGCGTCGCCGCCGCGCAGCAACGCGCCTATGAGGGCGTGGCGAAGATCCGCTGG